>CAYYBZ010000087.1:0-7494 GCA_964470285.1 uncultured Oligoflexia bacterium | reverse complement strand
GGTATGATGCAATCATCAGGATAGTTATCATCATCCAATAAGTCATCAAAATCGGATGCATTATAGGCAATCAGTTTTGCCTTTTCAATTCCGAGTTCCGCCTGATTGAAAACACCTATAGTGGATGAATAGTTGGCGCCTATTTTTATATTTGTAACGGAATTCATGGTTGAAGTCGTTGCAATGAAAAGAAGAACGACTAAAACCATAAGGGCAATTATCAGAGCAGAGCCTTGTTCATTATTTAAGTTTTGTCTCATATTAAATCCCCCCTTGTATTTTAAAACCTTAAAAATCCTATTGAAAGTTTCTTAGCTTGACAACGGTTTCAAAAGTATTCGTTATAGGCTCTCCGGTATTGGGATTATTTCTTCCGGCACTTACCGTCATTGATATTCTGACTTTTCTGATGTTGGCGGCAGGGCTCGGGTAATCCACCTCTGCATCATCCGACATTATATAGCTGAACCTAAAATCGGTTACATTTTCTATAACGATCAGATCGCCTGCAGAAGGATCTCTTCTTATCTGATCCTTTACTCCGTCTGAGTCTGAGTCAACATACTGATAGGTAATATCTTCGTCAATGTCATCTGTATCTCCGTCACCATTGAGATCGCTGTGAACCTGGATTCTAAAAGGCTCGGCTAGCGGCAGGGGAATAGGTGCGGCTGCTTCCCCGCTTAATGCCATGGGAACGGCCTGAGAAGGATTTGATCCGGCTCTTCTTATATCTCTGCCGATAAGAAAGAATGCTATTCTTGAAATGCTCTGAACATCACCTGATAATTTCTCAACTACAAATGTTCTTTCCTGTTTTTTGAAGTATTGATAAGCGGCGATAGTTACAAGAGCACCCAGTACAAGAGCTATCATTATTTCTGTAAGAGAAAAACCGCCTATTTTGTTTTTTAATATTCTATTCATAAGTTTTTACGGTGTAACTATTTTAATGTTACCTCCTATATTAACTTCGATTTCCTTCATTTCGTTTGACTGAGTATTAACAAGTGCCAAAAAGGGTACCGTCTGAGCACCGCTTAAAATGTTAAGCATTCCTCTTGAAGTAAATTCCAGGTTGGTTCCTGAATTTGCAATATAATCAAAGGGGCTCTGGGACACTTCAACATCGCTGGGAAGCGTGTAAACGGGTCCTTCGTCTATCCAATTTGCTCCTTCCCGGTATTGAAACTTAAAATTCTTTTCATCAACAACGTTTAATCTGTAAGTCTTGGTTAATGATACCGCTCGGGATTTTACCGATATTATATGATTGTAAAAAAGCCTTATTCCCCTTGAGAGTCTGTAACGGGGGAGCTGACCCGACATGGTCATGACAATTGCACCGGCCATTACACCTATAATCAGCAATGTGATAACTACTTCAATAAGCGTCAGGCCGGAAACCAGATTTGTTTTTTTATTAATCATAATAGTTTACTGCACCTGTTAAAATATAATATTTAACTATAAACGTACTAAAAACAAAACACAAAAACTTAAACCAAAATGAAAAAGGGCGGATTGCCTATTTTGTACTTTTCAAAGAGCATAATGACCTTACTGCATATTAAATGAAAAGTCATTAATTATAAAGAGTTACCTCTACTTTTGTTGTCATTTAATAATATAACTATTACTGCCACATACAACCTTTTGCATTATTTATGTTAACATTTGTTCCCCCTTTGGTTTGAATGACTTAATTCATAAATGTGAATGCTCCTGAATTCTGTTTTTACTTTGAAACTTAATTATAAAAATATATTGCTTGAGTTTTTGAAAAACAATTCATTTTCTTGCAAGTGTTCAATTTTTTATGTATAAAGCTAGCCTCTTTTAACCAATAAACAACAATTTTTATATGCTTTTTGAGTTTTCAGCCATATTAATAGCGCTTGTACTGTCTATATTCTTTGTGTTTGCCATGCTTTTTGCTTCATGGATTTTAAGACCCAAAGATTATAATGATATAAAACTTTCCACATATGAATGCGGGGAAAAACCCATAGGGGAAGCATGGGCAAGATTTAATTTCAGATACTACATCCTGGCCCTTCTTTTCGTTCTCTTTGATGTTGAGATTGCATTTGTTTATCCGTGCGCCGTTGTTTTTAAAAAATGGGTTGCAAACGGAAGCGGTCTTCTTGTTTTAGGAGAGCTTTTCTTTTTCATGTTTGTTCTTTTATTTGCCCTTTTATACGCATGGAAAAAGGGTGACCTTGAATGGTTTAAGCAGATAACATCAGGGGAGAAAAAATGAGCAAAATTCTTCACAACAGCCTTCCTGACAATGTTATTTTTACAAAGGTTGACGAGATTCTTAACTGGGCAAGATTTTCTTCTCTTTGGTATTTTTTATTCGGTCTTGCCTGCTGTGCCATCGAATTAATGCAGGCCGGAGGCCCCAGATCCGATCTTGACAGAATCGGTTCAATATTCAGAGCATCTCCCAGGCAATCAGACGTAATGATTATCGCCGGAACGCTGACATATAAGATGGCAACGAGAGCAAGACTTCTTTACGATCAAATGCCGGAGCCCAAATACGTTATTTCTATGGGTTCATGTTCAAATTGCGGCGGACTTTTCAATTTAAGCTATTCGGTTGTAAAGGGAGCAGATAAGGTTTTACCTGTCGACGTTTATATTCCGGGATGTCCCCCGAGACCCGAGGCCTTGATGGACGGTTTTATTAAGCTTCAGGAAATAATTAAAAAAGAAAAATTCCTAAGAAAAAAAACTAAATAATATGGAAACTGCGAAAATACTGGAAAAATTAAAAAAGAAGTTTTCTTCCGATATTAAGGAAATAAATACGAATGTACTTCAGGGATATGCTCTGGTAAGCAAATCCTCTATAAAGGAAATACTAAAATATCTCAAGGATGATAAAGATTTAAAGTTGGATCATTTAAGATGCCTTTCGGGAGTAGACAACAAGGATAATTTCTCCGTTGTATATCATTTATATTCATACTCATTTGATCATGCCGTATGCATCAAGGCTCAAATTACAAAAGACGAGCCTTCAATAGAAACCGTTTCCGATCTATGGGGAGTTGCAAACTGGCATGAAAGGGAAGTTTTTGATCTGTTCGGGATCACATTTAAAAATCATCCCGATCTGACAAGAATTCTGCTGCCTGAAGACTGGGTAGGGCACCCTCTAAGAAAAGATTACATTGAACCTGAAGAGTACAGGAACATTTCCCATAAAAGGTAGAGAGAACTAAAAATGTCACCTTTAAGAACAGAAGAAATGATAATAAACATGGGTCCACAACACCCCAGCACCCATGGCGTTATCCGCTTCGTTCTAACAACAGACGGTGAAGTAATAAGCAAAGCTGTTCCGGATATCGGTTATCTTCATCGCGGCCTTGAAAAGATAGCGGAAAAACTTTCATATCACGCATTCATGCCTTTTACAGACAGGCTCGATTATCTGGCTGCAATGAACTGTAATCACGGATGGGCTCTAGCAGTTGAAAGGCTTGCACAGATAGAGGTTCCTAAACGGGCTCAATACATTCGTGTAATAACCGATGAGCTAAACCGCATAATAAGCCATCTGATTGCCATCGGTTGCTTTCCTCTTGATATAGGCGCCGTTACGCCTTTTGTTTACGCTCTTCGTGAAAGAGAAAAAATAAACGATATTATTGAAATGCTATGCGGGGCAAGACTTACCTATAATTTCTCCAGGATAGGCGGAGTTGCCTACGATATTCCAAACGGATTTTTTGAGAAATTAAAAGATTTTCTCGATCAGTTTGAAGACAGGTTAAAAGAATTTGACGATTTAATATCATTTAATCAGATATTTATAGAGCGTCTTGCAAATTTAGCAGTAATTACAAAAGAAAAAGCCGTCAATTTCGGTTTGGTCGGCCCCAATCTAAGGGCATCAGGGATCAATTACGACATGCGCAAAAATGCTCCTTACAGCGTTTATCCCGAGCTTGATTTTGATATTCCACTAGGCGAAGGAAGATTCGGCAAGCTCGGTGATTGCTACGACAGATACTACATCAGAATAAAGGAAATACATGAATCAATAAAAATTTTAAGACAGTGTATGGAAAAAATTCCCGACGGTGAAATTATTGCAAAAGTACCGAAGATTTTGAAGCCGCCGGCGAAAGAGATTTATTCAGCGCTTGAGGCCCCGAGAGGCGAGCTTGGATTCTACGTAATCAGTGACGGCACTGATAAACCTTACAGGGTTAAACTAAGAACAGGCTCATTTACAGCTATGAGTATTATCGAAGAAGTATCAGGCGGTTTAATGATTGCCGACATGGTGGCACTTATAGGCAGTATGGATATTATTGCTCCTGAAATTGACAGATAGGAAAAACATTTTTGAAATATTTAGCTGACATATTGATAAATAAATTTGAGCTGCTTCAAAGCTGCCCCGAATGGATTATTTATCTGGGTGTGATGCTTTTTTTCGGTTTTATACTGCTTTTCGGGGTTTGCGCACTGTCCAGCGGTTTTAACACCTACCTTGAAAGAAGAATATCCGGAAGAATGCAGTCAAGAGTCGGATGCAACAGGGTAGGTCCCGAAGGCCTTATTCAGTTCGCCGCCGACGGTTTAAAACTTATACTTAAAGAAGATATTATTCCCAAAAGTGCGGACAGTTATCTTTTCAGGCTGGCCCCGCATCTTGTTTTCATGGGCTGTTTTTTAGGTTTTGCGGTGATTCCCTTTTCAGACGGATGGACCTTTGCAAATCTCAATATCGGGCTTTTCTACGTTTTAAGCGTGGGCTCACTTGCGGTTGTAGGAGTGCTTATGTCCGGCTGGTCATCAAACAATAAATGGGCCCTGTTGGGTGCGGTTAGATCAACGGCCCAGATAATAAGCTACGAAATTCCCGTTGCTCTTACACTTATGGTGCCGGTTTTACTTGCTTCAACATTAAATTTAAATGATATAGCACTTGCCCAGCAGGGCGGAATTTTTAACTGGTTTGCAAATCCTTTCAAATACCCTTTCGGATTTATCGCGGCAGTTATACTTTTCACGGCATATCTTGCTGAGCTCAACAGAACACCTTTCGATCTTCCCGAAGCCGAATCGGAGCTGGTGTCAGGATATAACACCGAATATTCGGGTATAAGATTCGGAGTATTTTTCACTGCAGAATTTGCCAACATATTTTTAGCGGCTGCTATTTTTGCAACTGCTTTTATGGGCGGATACACAAGATCAATACTCGATATTCCCTTTGCAACGGTTGCTTGTTTCTTTGGAATAGTTATAGCAATAAAAGTTTTATCCTGGTTTCAAAATCTCGTTTTTAATACACTCAAAGATCCCAAAAATTTCTTTATTCATGTTAACAATTCTCAGCCGGAAAAGCTTCCAAGATGGCTAATGGGAATTATATGGATTATAGGTTTTGTAACTGCAACATTTATATACGCGATTGAACCTGCCGTTGAAAAATTCTTACTTGACATACCGGTGTTAAGAATAGGGTTTTTTATAATAAAAATATACATTTTAGTTTTTATAATAATGTGGCTCAGATGGACTTTACCCAGATTCCGTGTTGACCAGCTGATGAAGCTTTGCTGGACTCAAATGATTCCTTTGGCTTTTATTACCGCTGTAGGAACTGCGGTACTAATGGTTATATTTTAGTAACTTTGTGATTGATTAAATGAAAATAGAAACAAAAAAATATTTTGAAAATTTATATAAAGGTTTCTATACCGCCCTTAAGGGAATGGCTGTAACTTTCAGGCATCTTGGAAGAAAACCGATTACCGTATGTTATCCGGAAATCAATGTAGAAAAAGAATTGCCGCAGCGCTACAGGGGCATACTCGATGTTGAACTTGATATCTGCATCTCATGCAAACTATGTGTAAGGGGCTGCCCTATAGACTGTATTAAAATTGAAGACGTTAAATGTGAAAAAACACCGGTTCCCACTAAAGACGGTAAAAAGATGTTTAAAATGAGAGCTCCCATACTGTTTAACGTTGACATAGCCAAGTGCATGTTTTGCGGATTCTGCCAGGAGGCTTGCCCGACGGGAGCCATACATCATACAAAACGTTTTACAGGTTGCGAAACCGATGTAAACGATCTTATCTATAAATTTGTTGATGAAAAAACCAAAGAAATGCTTATTGAGAGCGAAAAGATTCTTAAAGAAAAGGAAGCCAAAGAAAAAGAGGCCAATGCAAAAGCCATCAAAAATCCGAAAACCTAAAGGTTTAAAACAGTAATGAGTGATATTTATACATATGTTTTTTACACAGTAGCCGCAATTGCATGCATATCGGCTCTTGGAGTAGTAGTCTTAAGAAGTATTGTCCACGCGGCATTTGCACTTTTCTTTTCACTGTTTTCACTAGCCGGTATTTTCGTAATGCTCTCGGCTGATTTTATTGCAGCCATTCAGTTGATTGTTTATGTAGGCGGAATATTAATACTGATACTATTCGGTATTCTATTTACAACCGAAATTTATAAAATCGAAATTAAAGGCAAGGGCGTTAACACTTTTACAGGGCTTTTAATATCTCTTCCGATCCTGGTTATCGGAGCAATAATAATCAACATAACACCATGGAATATCAAGAAAACCGTAACCTTCGAACCTACTGTTGCAAAAATCGGAAACCTTCTTCTTGGTAAATACCTTTTCCCGTTTGAAATAATTTCGGTTGTACTTTTGATGATCATGATAGGCGCCATAGTTCTTGTCAGAAAAGAAATAAGGGGAAAAAGATGATAGGATTAACACATTTTCTCTACATATCTCTTTTTCTTTTTACGATGGGACTTGTATGCGTCGTCATCAAGAAGAACGTCGTTCATATTTTAATGGGAATAGAGCTCATACTTAACGCTGCATCCTTGAATATGATCGCATTTTCACATTTTATAAAACCGCAAAGCGCCGCCATGGAAATGTCGGGCCAGATATTCAGTATTTTTATTATAGTTTTGGCGGCGGCCGAGGCGGTTGTGGCACTGGCAATACTTTTTTGCGTTTTCAGTGCTTTTAGATCCGCAAAAGTAAGTGAAATGACGGAGCTGAAAGGCTGACAGATGGAAGTTAATTTTTTATGGCTGATAGTTTTATTTCCCCTTTTGGGGGCCTTTACTATACGTCTATTCGGAAGATGGTTGATTAAAAGGACAGGGGTCAACCTTATATCATGCGGAAGTGTTTTCATCTCATTAATGTTATCGGCTTATGCATTTTTTAACGTTAAAGGACTGGAAGTTCACGGACACGATATACCCAATATTTTTCAGTCGCTATTTCCATGGATTCAAATAGGAAACTTTGAGGTTTTGATCAGATTTGTCGTTGATCCGCTCTCAAGCGTAATGGTTTTGGTTGTATCCGGTGTCGGTTTTCTCATACATGTCTATTCGACAGGATACATGTCACATGACAAGGAATATCAAAGATTCTTTGCCTACATGAACCTTTTCACAGCCATGATGCTTGTT
>CAYYBZ010000086.1:0-7503 GCA_964470285.1 uncultured Oligoflexia bacterium | reverse complement strand
TTGAGAATAGTATTATGAGAATTCAATAACTGCTTTTTCGGGCCTCGTGGGTTTTAAGTGAAGAAAAAGCAGTTATTGAATTCTCATAAATTTTTTTAATAAGAATGTTATGTTTACGCTAATGATGAACAAATTAATATAAATTTTTCAGTTTAAATCCGTCCCATTCAATCTTGAGCCTGTCTCTTGTAGCGGGAAGATTTTTCTCAAGGCAGTAGCCTGTTAAAAGAGGCAGAGAAACCGAAGGTTCAACAAAGGCCATGTGATGAGTTGCTTTTTTGGAGATTTTGCCCCAGGAAGTCGCCTCTGAAAGAGTACTGCCTGATAATCCTCCCCAGTGAGGGACATCAGTAGTAACCTGAATTGCATATCTGTGGCCGCCGGTGTCTTTATTGAAGATGTAAGACATCACTACAGAGTCATTAATGTAGTTTTTGGGAACTCCTCCGGCAACATAAATAGCAGAGGTACACTTGGAATTTACCACAATCTGGGTGAGCTCGTAGTTATCTCTGATAGAATCAATCATTACACGGTCTCTTCCCTCTATTGCACATCTGTGAAAATGTTCAGTCATGCCTATTCCGATAGAGGAATCATTAAGGGCCGGCGCAAAAATAGGAACGCCGTGCTTATAAGCCGTTGCAAGAATGGAATTTTCATCCTTAATTATAGACGAGAGTTCCTTTAAAAATGCCCTGCTTGAATAAGTGCCCGGTTTTAAAGAATCACAGAATTCTCCTATTTCACAGTCTGTTTTCCAGAACATATCCTCATCGACATAAGTATCGTAAATTCTATCAATATAGAGATCTCTGAGCTGTCTGTCATCGGCTTTCGGTGTTCCTTTATAATGGCCGTATCCTTTTGCCTGATAAAAGTCCTGATAGAGTATGGCTCCGGTTGATACAATTACATCAACCATTTTGTACTCGATCATATCGCGAATTACTTTTCTAAGACCGGCTGCTATTAAAGGACCGGCAATTCCCAGAAAAACCGTAGGTCTGTCACTGTCATTGTAAAGATCTTCCAGAACCTTGGCGCATTGACCGATGTTTCTTGCCTGAATAGACATGTCAGCCATGGATTCTACAAGAGATGCTATCGTTACAGGCTTGGAAACAT
This sequence comes from uncultured Oligoflexia bacterium, assembly GCA_964470285.1. GTDB lineage: Bacteria > Bdellovibrionota_G > CAYYBZ01 > CAYYBZ01 > CAYYBZ01 > CAYYBZ01. Next base: position 6,375 of record CAYYBZ010000086.1, on the reverse strand, counting down.
CGACCTGCTTTATCTTTTCATTGAGTATTTCCTTTTTAAGCTTTTTTGCCTCTTCTGATAACTGAGGAAAAGCATAATTCTTCCTGTCCGACTTATAATTGATCATTATTCCTCCCCGTAATTAAGGTTACAGGCGTCTTTTTAGACAGCGCGGCAATTGTAACAGTTAATAGAATTTTATCAAGGGTTTAGCTTTAATTTGTCGAACTTTTTTTGAATCCGGGAAATGGAATTAGAAATGGAACTTTTTCTTTGTAATCGAGATATTCGACACCAAACTTTTGGAAAAGCTCCTTTTCCTCAATAAACTTGTGATACATATTCCCGAACAGTGAAGGAATTATAAAAATGAAAATAAATTGTGTTATTGAGTTAAAGAAAAGGCTCAGCCCAAAATAATACAACATTAAGCCGAGCATGATAGGGTTTCGCGTATATTTGTAAGGACCTTTTACAATAAGTTTTTTGGATGGGTTTGTGTAAAGGGGAGAGCCTGATCCTATTTTGTGCCCAGCTGGCCCATGCTCTTATAATAAATCCCATTAACATCAGAAAAATATAAATCCCTGGATTCAGGGACGGAATTTTTAAATCACCCGTTAAATCAACAGTTATTCTGCCGCCCATAAACATCAAAGCAGGAATGAGACACATAAAAACTAATGCAGAAAATATGTTTAAAATGAGAATCTTTGATTTGGAATAAGAATTTGCGGATTTACTAAAATAATTTAATATTTCCAAAATCTTTTGCATATTACGGAATCATATCAGAAATCGGTTTGAAAGTTTAAGACTTTACGGCAGGTAATTTTGATTGTATTGACTGAATATAATGATATTCTTTTGAGAAATTTTAAGTTTTGAGGGCTGAATAATGATTAAAAGTTTTAAAATTTTATCTTTGGTTTTATTGACCTTTACGTTTCTCTCAACATCTTATACGTCTCAATCACTTAAAAAGACGCAAAGCCAGATTTCTGACGATAAAGTATCCATGCTTCTAAAAAACTTCTTTGATGCCGTCTCTGAGCAAAATCTTAAGAAGGTTTCTTCTGTTCTTTCAAAGTCTTTTGTAAACGATAATCATCCGGATAAAAACTCATACATAAATGCCCTTAGAGAGTCAGCCAAGAGATCAGAAATAATTAAGCTCGATCATGAAGTAATAAAAATAACAAATTTTGGTTTAAATATAAAAGCGCTTGTTAAAATTCAGGAAATAAAAATATATCTCAAAAGCGCTCTTGTTTCGCAAAAACATTCTAAGGCCATGATTTCTGTTGTAAAAGAAGGAAGCGGTTTAAAAATATTGAGAATAGACTTTGAGAAAGAGCTCCCTCTTTTAAAGGAAAGTGATAATTTCTACCGCAATAACTGGACTTATTATAAACTCGGAAAACTTAAAAATTACGAGACTTTCGGAATGGACTACCGGGGAGTAATGGAGTATTTGACGATTTTACCTCAAAAAGAACCCTGGGAAATGTATCTTTCTTCAGTACATCTTGATCAGGATATCCCTTCAGCCTTCTGGATGGCTAAAAAGGATGTAGATTATCTAAAAAGAACGGATATCATAAAAATATCTAAAATAAATAAATGTTCTTATCACAAATATGACTGCGGTCTTTTGGAATTTAAAAAGCTCATTGACGGAACGGCCAAGCTTGAAAAACGGGTTTATTTTTATAGAAAACCTTTGATGTACGTTATGGGAATTACAGCTACCGAAACCGAAGAATTTGTAAAGGGTGAAAAGGATTTTAACAGGCTTATCAATTTATTTAGTTATTTACCGACTGAAAAACACCTTAAAAGAATGCTTGTTCCCTCAAATCTAAAAGCGGGAAGCCTTTTTAAAAGTAATTTCTACGGTTTTTCACTTGATTCTCCCGTTAACTGGCAGGTTTATGCTTACAGACCCGGAACCGTACAATTCAAACCGCTTAAGAGATCCAGTGACGACCTGGCTTTTGTAAATGTAACCGCGGCCGATAACTTGAAAGAATTTGTTGAGGATCAAAATAAATTACTAAAATCCTTTTATAAGTATTACGAATCAAATCAAATCAAAGATACTTCGATTAAAAATAAAAAAGGTATTGACTACACTTATAAATTCAAGAAATCCTTTTTTTCGCGCTACAGATACAAGGACAGCCTGTTTATGCAAAAAGGTCCATATATCTATGAACTGGCATTTGTTTCTGATGAAGCCGACTCTAAAAAAAGAGCTTTGGATTTCTCGAAATTTATTAAGGCCTTTAAGTTCGAATAAGTGATTTTATGCTATTGACGAATTGTTCATAAAAGTATTTAATTCCATGATATTAAGTTAGGGAGTATAATCCTCGATAATTTTAGGGAGGTTTTATGTTTAAGTATCGTTTCTTTATATTTGTAATCCTTTTTAGTTTTTTATGTCTCAGTTTAGCACAAGCTTCAAAAGAAGAGATTAAAAGACATGAGCAATTCGGGTATCCGGCATTAAAAAGGCTTGATTTTAATAACTTAGCCGTAGAGAACAAAATACCTGTCTACTGGTATTCAGATGAGAGCAATCCTGGAATTCTTGATCCAAATGAGCTGGTTACAGTCGGTACAGATACTAAACTGTCAAAATACGTTAAGGGATCTTCATTCACGAAAGAATTTGAAAATGTTTACGGAATGCTTGTTAACTCAAAAAGACACGAGCTTGTTAAATATGAACTTAAACAGGGCAGGCCGACACTAATATATACAGATTTATCTAATGCGTCGAAAAACGATAAAGCCATTGTGAGCCATATAGTCAATGCATCTAAAATTATCGAAAAGCTCTATCAGATTCAAAAGGGCGGATGGCAGGTTAAATCCCATATACCTAAAAACGATTTAGCCAGCAATGCTTTATACAAGAGGAATCAAGGTGTCTGGTGTGAAGCTCCGGAAACGGAGAACTCTCCTTTTTGTACGGCCGACCCGACATTTGCATCAAGGAAGTCTGACGCCTATCCGGAAAATTTAACCCATGATGCAAAGATGTGTGAAATGTTAAGAAATGAACCCAACGGCAAGGAGCTTATGAACCCCTTTACCGTAGTTAGAAATAATAAGAACTCTAAAGGTTTCAGAGCTGTGCCTCTGACTGAAGTCTATGCTCAGGATATGAAGAAAATAGCAAGGGAGCTTAAAAAGGCCGCAGCAATAGTTGACCCGGTGAAGGAAAATGCATTTAGAAATTATTTGTTGGCTGCCGCTGAGGGTTTTGAGACAAATAACTGGGAGCAGGCCGATGAAGCCTGGTCCAAAATGAGCCCAGATAATTCAAAGTGGTATTTAAGAATCGCACCCGATGAAGTTTACTTTGATCCCTGTCAGGTAAAAGCGGGCTTTCATGTTTCCTTTGCACTTATAAGCAAGGATTCCAAGGTATGGAAAGAAAAGCTTATGCCCTTAAGAAAGGAAATGGAAAACAAACTGGCCAAGCTTATAGGTCCCTCATACAAAGCCAGAGATGTCAGCTTTCAGATGCCTGAATTTATAGATATTGTTTTAAATGCGGGCGATTCGAGGGACAATTTAGGTGCTACGGTAGGACAGTCGCTTCCCAACTGGGGCCCTGTTGCAAAAGAAGGCCGTGGCAGAACGGTTGCGATGACAAACTTCTATACGGATCCTGATTCCATGAAAATATCAAAACACAGGGCCGCGCTTTACTTCGGGCCCAAAACGCTTAAGTATTTTAACCCCGGGAAAAAGATTTCTCTTTTAAATACGGTTCTTCATGAAGCCGTTCATAACCTGGGTCCGCATAAAGATTCCGGACCGAAAGGCAAAAGTTCTGAAGAGGTTTTCGGTGGAAGAATGGCATCTATACTCGAAGAATTAAAAGCCCAGACGGGAAGCCTGTGGTTTGTTAAATATCTAAATGAAAAAGGTTTAATCGATAAGGAAAGACTCTACAGCCAGTATGTATCCGATATTTTCTGGTGCTTCAATCATTTATCCAGAGGTTTATTTACAGCGGGCGGAAATCCCAAGGTTTACTCCCAGCTATCTGCAGTTCAGATAGGGACCTTCATTAAAGACGGGGCCTTAAAAAGAGTTCAGGTTACGGATCCCGAAACAAAAGAAAAATCCTGGCGTTTTGAAATTGAATTTCCAAGGCTTGAAAAATCTGTGGAGAAACTGATGAAAAAAGTCTCAATGATTAAGGCCCAGGGTAATTTGAGGGGTGCAAATCAACTGGTTTCCTATTATGTTAAAGGAAAGGGTCTGGCAACAATACCTCTGAATGAGATTGGAGAAAGATTCAGAAAATTTACAAAAGCAAGCTTCTATTACAGCGTCAAGCTTGATTAACGATTCTCCATGAACCTTTTTCTTATGGTTTAAATTTTCGTATCAGGTGTTGTCTTATATCAACAGTGTTCCAGTCCTTTATCAAGGGCCGAGATAAGATCCTGAGAATCCTCGATTCCTACAGATATTCTTACGAGACCGTCTGAAATGCCTTTCGTTTCCCTCTTTGATTTGGGAACGCAGGCATGGGTCATGGATGCCGGGTGCTGTATAAGTGAATCAATGCATCCCAGTGAAACACCTAAAGTGAAGACATGAATGTTATCCATCAATTTTACTCCGGCATCGTAGCCGCCTTTCAGTTCAAATGAAATCATTCCCCCGAAATCCTTCATCTGTTTTTTTGCAAGTTTATGCTGAGGATGACTTTCAAGTCCCGGGTAAATTACACTTTGTACTTTAGAATGTTTTTCCAGGAATTTTGCTATTTCCATGGCATTTTTGCAGTGTTTTTCCATTCTTAACGGCAGAGTTTTAATTCCCATGGTTACAAGCCATGCATCAAAGGGGCTTTGTGATCCGCCGATGTCCTTCTGTATTGTGTAAAGTTTTTGTTTGAAAGAATCGTTTATAGTTGTAACAATTCCGCCGACAACAACTCCGTGACCGCATATGTATTTGGTAGTACTGTGTGCGACTATATCGACACCCATGTTAAGGGGCCTTTGAAGGTATGGCGTTGCAAAAGTATTATCAAGCATTACAAGACATTTGTTGTTTACACCCTTTGCAATTTTACTTATTGCTTCAATGTCGCATATCTTGAGCATGGGATTATCAGGTGTTTCAAAAAGAACGAGTTTTGTTTCAGGATTGTCCTTCATCGCCTTTTCAAACTTCCCGGTATCCGACATATCAACCTGGACGGTTTTAATATTGTATCTGTTAAATACATTTTCACAGACATGATCCGTGGCTCCGTATACAACATCTCCGAGTATTACCGTATCTCCTGCGTCCAGTGCCGACATAATGCAGGAGCTTATTGCAGCCATGCCCGTCGAGAATGCAAGTGTAGAAACCCTTATATCGGGATTTTTAAGCTTTATCTCTTTTCCTTCAAGGGCATTTAATTTGGCTTCCAAAAGTCTAACCGTAGGATTACCGAGTCTGGTATATGCGTATCCGTCCTTTTCACCGCAGAATATATCTGCTGCTTCTCTTGAATTCTTAAAAACGAATGTTGTTGTCTGATAAATAGGATTGGCATGGCTCGTGCTTTCGGGCTGGCCTATGTGATTTCCCGCGTGTATTGCTCTTGTTGAGAATCCGCAGTTTAGATAGAATTTTTGTATATAATCGTTCTTCTTTGAGTCTTCCATTTCTTTACCCCTTTTAAAGTCAAACTGGGACAGTATATATATTTAGGGGTAAAAGTGAAGCAATCTTTAAAATGTTTCCGGAAGCCTATTACAGTTCAATAAGCATCAGCCGAGTATTTTGTAAATTTTTACAGTAATCGGAAACTTCTCAAAATTCTTTACGCTGAACTTAACAAGTCCGTCATCCGGCAAAACCTTCATTGAGGCATGTCCCGGGTCTTTCAGATAATACTTTAGACTTGTAAGTTTTTTAATTCCTATTCCGTCGTTACGGGTTTTTTTGAGATACTTCTTAGTAAGATGGGTTTTAAAATCAATTGATACGGGTTTAAATGAGTAAGTCTGAAACGATTGTTCTTCACCCGGTTTGAGCGTTACCTCTCCTATAACCTTGAATTCACCTTTAATCTTTTCCAGGCGCTTTTCGAAGTCATTGAAACTTTTCTTTGACTTCATTGAGTAGGAGTTTGAGGCAAGAAAACTCAAAGCAATAAGAATTGCAGATGAAACCAGAAAAATTCTTTTAAACATAACGGCTCCCCTCCTGTTATACCGACAATATATAACAAAATAATTAAAAATCAAGGAATTAACGCATCGCAATTGAAGTAATTTCTTTGTTATTAAACATATGCAGTTCTGACTAGGGCAATGTTATTGAGTGGTTTTTTTCTCTTTGGGCGGATTTAAACTGCATTTTAAA
>CAYYBZ010000085.1:0-7504 GCA_964470285.1 uncultured Oligoflexia bacterium | reverse complement strand
TTGGGGCGTTCCAGGATATGTCTACATGGCAGGGTACAGCGCCGACCCACGGCCCGTCACCTTCAGGAGGACTTCCGGCTCCGGCTCCGCAGTCCACGTTTTGTATGTATAGACTTGAAGGGGCGGGTTTTCCTGTTACCGCAACTACTGATTCACTTTCGGGTCCGTATCCTGATTCGTTGTGAGAAGAAATTGTAAAATAATATCTGATGCCGTCAGTTAAACCGTTAATTATATGATTGGTTTCTGTAGTAGTATCGGTGTAGATATCTCCTGAGCCTTCCTGCCAGTATGAAAACAGATAGTGATCGTTTGTTGAATCGTCCCAAGGATAGAAGGAGAAATTTACCTGATTATATGAAGCTGCACCGGAAATCCATTCGTAATCTATTTGTTCAGGTTTTGTAATGCCGCTAACCTCAGCCGAAAGTTCGCTGTCAAGATCATCATTTGATTCGTCAACCTTTACCCTGAAAAACATTCTTGTTGATGGCCATTCCGTTATGCTGAAGGAATTGTCGGTTGTGTAATATTCATATACGCCTGATCCTCCCTCGGTAACGGGGCTTGAATAACTGTAAAATAGGGTATATCCGGTGGCACCTGAAACCTGATTCCATGTTACATCTATTCTTTCATACTCATTGGCACCTGTTGCGTTTAATCCTGTGGGCGGATTAAAAGGCGGTGGAGGATCTGTTGTCGCGCTTACCGGACTGGTATAAGCCGATGGACCGGCTCCGTTAACCGCTCTTACGCGATAGTAGTAAAGAGTATTTGAGTTTAATCCGGTATCTGTAAATGAACTGTCGTTTGAATCTGTCTGTCCTACGTTACCATAAGGACCGGAGAACGATGCTGATCTTTCAATTTCAAAATTATCTTCATTATCCGAATTGTCATTCCAGGATATATCTATTGTATAGGCACCGGTAGCGGCGGCACCCGGATTTGAAGGCGCGGCCGGCGGAGTAGGAGGTGCTGCATCCGTAGTGGCGTTAACAACATCAGTATATGCAGAATGCAAACTCCCCTTGTATGCTCTTATCCTGTAATAATAAGTTGTCGTGGCATTAAGGGGTCTATCCTCATAATAATTCGTTCCGCCGAGAGCAGTTGCTATCTCAGAAAACGGTCCTGTTGCCGAATCGGATCTTTCAACTGTAAATCCGTCTTCACTTGAATCCGGATGCTGCCATGTCAGATTAATCTGCGTGCTGTTAGCGGCTGTTGCATTAAGGTTTTGAGGGGCATCGGGAGGACTGTTTGGAGCAATTGGAGCCGCTTTAACTTCGGCTGAATAACCGCTTTCTATATCTCCGCTGAACGAAGTTAAAACAATATAATAATCAAGATTGTTTGTAAGTCCCGTTAATGTAATAGAGTTTGCATTAACTTCAATAGGTGAGTTTCCTTCATTGGCATCTTTACCGTCATAGACCTTGCTTTGATTTCCGTAATAAACTTTATAAGTCTGTCCGGATATGCTGCTCCAGGATATTGCAATTTGATTATTACCGGCTTGCGCCGTTATGTTTGAAGGGGGTTGAATAAATGGTGAAGAATCAACACCGTCATTGCTAACAGAACATCCTGAGAATAAAAAAATCGCAGTTATAATGTGCGTTGGAAAAAATCTTTTAAGTAATTTGGTCATAAATCCCCTCGCTCGTAGTCTTGGTTATTGCGCTCTCCCACCCGATATTAAATACTTTTGCAAAAGGTATGTCTGGTTTGAAGGTTGTAATTAATTGATATCTTTATCTAAATTGTTTGGGATAAATTCTATTAGCTTCTAAAATGTGCAATTTTTGCGTATTATAAGCTTTTGCGGGTAAATCATATGAATTCAGGTTTTATAATATTTCTTACAACCGTTTTATCAATTTATACAGTTGTAAACATATATATATACACTGCCGCAAAAAGGGCCCTCTTCATTAGAGGAACGGCTTCAAAGATATTTTTCTGTGTTTTTATTGTTCTGTTTCTTTCATATCCTTTAGGACGGATTTTTCATGTTTATAAAGTCTTTATTGAAAAATTTTTTATCAATCTCGGCTCATGGTGGCTGGGTGCTATGTTTTATCTTTTCATTTTTATTATGCTCATAGATGTTTTCAGATTAATTGCTGTTAAAACCGGTTTTCTACCGGATTTTTTTATAAGAAACAAAGAGTTAACGGGAAGGGTAATAGCTTTAGCTGTTATCACAATTGTTGTTTGCTCAATTATTTACGGATTTTTTAATGCGAAAACTATAAGAGTGACCGAACTTAAGATCGGGCATGAAAATCCGCTTTCAAATATTAATATCCGGGCCGTAATGATTTCAGACGCGCATCTCGGAACAATAATAAATTCAACCAGATTTTATGACATAAAAAATAAGATAAATGAACTTAATCCCGATATAGTTTTTATAGTCGGAGATCTTTTGGATGAAAATGCCGAAAGACTCGGTGATTTTATAGATGATTTAAAGGAAATTAGGAGCAGACTGGGTGTTTACGGCGTACTTGGTAATCATGAGTTCTATGCGGGACTTGAAAGTTCAATAGAATTTTTTAAACAGAGCGGGATCAGGCTTTTGAGAAACGAAGTTGTGAATGTTGAAAAAAAATTCAATCTTATCGGGATTGATGACAGAACTGCAAAACGCTGGAATTTAAATATACCCGATCTTTCGGAAGTTGTTAAAAAAGCGGATAAGAAACTTCCGACTATTCTTCTGTCGCATCAACCTGTTAATATCGATAAGGCCGCAGAAACGGGGATTAATCTGATGCTTTCCGGCCATGTTCACGGAGGACAGCTATACCCGGTACGTCACATTACAAACTGGATATTCGGTCTTAAAAGAAGAATTTTTAAGGTTAATGATATGCAGGTTTTTGTTTCTGACGGTGTCGGTACATGGGGCCCGCCTTTTAGAATAGGGTCGGTATCCGAGATAGTAAGGATAGAGCTACGAGATCAGTTTAGTAAATAAGTTCATGATATGGGCCGTCGCGCCCCAGATTTTATCTTCTTTATATATGCAGTATCTGCCCTTGAATTTACGGTTTGATGTAACGTATGTTTCGTCTTTCCAGTTAAGTGAATTTAAAAGAAAATCAAGTGGTATCTCAATTACTCTTTCAATTTCGTCAGGGTTAATTTTGTATTCGGGAAGTTCTTTTATGAATCCTACGAAAGGGGTTATCAGATAGCCTGTAGTGGTTTCAACATCGTCTATTTGCCCGATAATGTTTATCTGGTTTTCAAAAATTCCGATTTCCTCTTCTAATTCACGTAATGCAGTAGTTTTTAAGTCTTTATCGGGTTTTTCAAAATGACCTCCGGGAAATGAACATTGACCCTTGTGAACCTGGACAGTTTCGGTTCTTTTTGTAAAGATAACAAAAGGCTTATCGTCTTTGATAAAAAGCGCAATAATGACGGCTGCAATTTTTGAGCGCGAGTTTGTTATTCGACTCGGTTTATGATTTTTCAGTTTGCTTTCAATATCTCTAAGCATCATTATTTTTAAACCGCCGGAAAATAGATTTGGCGGAAGTGCATGGGAATCCCCTCCGGTCAATCTTCAGTTTTTTCGGACTATTTTATCTATCAAACTCTAATTTCAATAAGCCAAAAAAACTTCAGATTGCCTCCGGGCCCGACCTCACTCGCCTCATCTCTTCGGCTCGCTCCGGTCGTTCGATTCCCAGCTTTGTTCCCGGTTGCTCATCGAATCGCAACCGGGATCATTTCATATCGTCCGCCAAAATTCAAAATTTTGGCGGAAGTGCATGGGAATCGAACCCACCAACCGTGTTGTTTAAAACAGGTTCTCCGGGTTTGAAGCCCGGGAGCGTCACCAGACACCTCCCACTTCCAAAAAGCGCATGATAATACAGTCAATAAAACCGGTCAACGCTGCATATGGCATATTGCTAAAATCATTGCACTATTCTAAAGGATGAATATAATAAGCCTGTTTTACAAATAAAAGCTATAACCTATTGAACAAAAAGGGATAATTAGCTTTCCATGGAGGTTATATGAAAAGATTATCTGTTTCTTTAATTCTTGCGGTTATTTTTCTGTCTTCTTTGCTTGTAAATCCCACGGATGCTGCAGTTGATGAGGGTAATTACTATAAGTACTTAAAAAAAATATATGAGCAGAAAAATCCCAAACTTAACGATTACCTGATAAATGAATGCAACAAGTTTTTGGAGCTTTACAAAACAACCGGCGGAATGGCGGCAGAGGTCAGATATGTTGTAGGGCTGCTTTATTTAGAAAAAGAAGATTATTCGATGGCAGTAGCGGCCTTTTTAAGGGGTCTGTTCCTTGACCCGGTTAGCGAGAGAATGAACGACGAAAGAGAACAGATTAAAAAGATAATTGCCAATGAAAAATACTTTAGAAACTTTTCTGAAAAGATCGACAAAGCGACCGAAGGACCTTTTATTGAAAAGCCTTTAGATGAAAGAAATTACGATTTCTTAAATACTTTGTACTCAATAAACGATCAGAAGCTACACAACTTTATGGTAGAAGAATTCAAGTCCTTTGCTGTTAATTTTCCCAGAAGCAAAAGAGTGGAGGATTTACAGACTAAAACGGCCAACCTTTACAGAATGGATGAAGATTATCTGAAAGCAATCGCAGCCTATGAAAAGATTGAAAGCCTCTTTCCGGAAAGTACTAACATCCCGGCAAACAGGCTTAAGATTGCAACAATGAGGTATATGAAACTTAAGGATTATGAAACGGCAGCCAAGGAATTTAAAGTTGTTACAGAAGAATTTCCAGGAAAAGAGGTATCCGGAGATGCATATTTCTACTTGGGAGAAATAAATCAGGAGCGTTTCAAGAACTATGCCGAAGCGATTAAAAATTATCAGAGTGTAGCATTGAATTACGTAAATAATGAGAATGCTGTTGAATCCATTTTTAGGGTCTCCAAAATATATCACAGAAATCTTAAAAATTATGAGAAGGCCATTGAAGCTTTAGGCAAGGTCGGCAGGAATTTCTCGGGAGATGCCAGGGCTCCTGAATCCTACGACAGAATAGCGGAAATATATGAAGAAGACATGAAAGATTATGACTCGGCTATTACAACCTACAAAAAACTGGCCGAAACATATCCCGAAAGCTCTATTGCATCCGATAGGCTTTATGAGGCCGCATATATATCCGAGAAGAGGCTGAAAGATTACGGCAACGCCATCTCTCTATACGAGGACGTAAGAAGCATGTTCCCGGATTCGAAGGAATCCAAAAAGGCCAAAAAGAAAATAGCCAAGCTTAAGAAAAAGCTCGTAGATTATTGATCTGTTACAGGCTGAGCCTTATCAGCGAGCTCGTTAAGCTTGGTCTGAACGATGAACCAGACTGCCGGGCAGAATACCAGCCACAGAAGAAAGACAATCCATCTGTTCATTGCTCCGTCCGTAAATTTTTCATAGAGTTCGCTGTATTTGTAAACTGACCATAGCGATATTATCGGGATAAACAAAAGAATTAAAAGTAAAACAGGGCTTGCCTCCACTTTCTTGTATTTTGCCATCTCGTCTGCTGTTACATAAAACCAGTAAAGGGCATAGATTCCAAGCGTAACAATCATCAAAATTACCTGGACAAACAAGTTTCTTTTCTTGATCATATTTTTCCTCCCTTTATTATTATTAAATTCTAATAGATTCAAGCACATACAGTAAAGAAAAATCGTTTTTAAAACGGTCAAGCCGGTAAAATCGGTAAATTTTGATTATTTGTGATTTTTATACTTGAAAGGAAAATGGATTCTGCTATGCTGTAAAGCGTTAGGGGGCGCATTTTTTTAGGAGGGGATAATGAATAAGTTTTTCTATGCTACCGTTGTGTTTTTTTGTTTTGTTTTTCCGTTAAAAGGATTTTCCCAAGGCTACAATTCCGATTTACCCGAGTGGACAATACTTGTTTTTCTTAATGCAGATAACAACCTTCATTTTGCGGGACTGGACGATATAAAAGAAATGGAAAGACTTAAATCCAGCGAAAAAATTAACATTGTAGTTCAATTTGACGGTAAAGATGAATCAGACAGTAAAAGGCTTTTAGTAAACGGAAATTCAGGCACCGAAGTTTTGGAAGAAATGGGAGAAGTGGACATGGGTGACTGGAAAAACTTTCGCGATTTTATAATCTGGGGAGCGGGTAATTACCCGGCCAAAAAATACTTTGTGATAGTATGGAATCACGGCTCGGGATGGAAACAGGACCTTTATACATCTTTTGAAATCAAGGGAATTTCTTATGACGATACCAGCCATAATCATATTTCAACAACACAGCTTGGCAGGGCTCTTAAAGAAGCCGCTCAAACTCTTGGAAAAAAAATAGATATTTACGGCTCGGATGCCTGTCTTATGGGCATGATTGAGGTTGCTTGGGAAATAAAGGATTATACAAACATTATAATCGGATCCGAGGAAACCGAACCTTTTGACGGCTGGCCATATGATGATTTTCTGGCTCCACTTTTGCTGAATCCGAAAATGGATGAATATGAGCTTGCCGGAATATTGGTAAATGTTTACGGAGCCTCATACGATTCAGGCTCTCAGGGGCAAAAAGATCGAATCACTCTTTCCGCCGTCAACAGTCAAAACTTAAATGACTTTGCCGACGGATTAACAGGATTAATGCAGTTGCTGATTAATTATTTACCCGAGGAAAGGGAAAATATATTAAGTGCCATAGATCAGTCCCAGGGATTTTCATATTCCAGCAACAAAGACATTTTTCATTTTATTATGAATTTACAGTCTGCTATGAGCAGCCATAGAGATATATATGAAGCTTCATGGTATCTTAGTCAATTTTACGGTTATGTAATAATGTCCTCATACTCCAGCAGCGATTTTAAAGGCGCCTTCGGTCTTGCGGCATGGTTGCCGGAGAGTAAATGGACATTCGACAGCAAAAAACAGAACTATTCTGAGCTTTCATTTGCTAAGGACACGAACTGGGTGGAATTTTTAGAGGTTTTGCATAAATCAGCTAATCCATGAATTAAATATGGGGCTTCTCTCCCAAAGGTTCGGGTGGGAAGCGCTTTATTTTTAATAAACCTCTTTATAGGGAAAGAAACCCCAAATAGGTAAGTTTTTCTTAAGCTGTTTAATGGTCAAAGAGTTTTAGTTTTATATATGTTCTTGTTTCGACTTTCGGGTTTTCCAAAGGAAAAAAGGTTTCACTTCTGATCGTTGCGCCTCTCGAAAAGGACTGAAAAAGTCCGGCCGGATAAGAATGCACATAATCGTATTGAAGCGGTTTATCGGATTCTTTATAAACTCCTCTTCTGCTTCTTTTTTCAGAATACTTTTCTATATTTGAGTAATTCTTGTTTTCAATTTCCTTAAATAACCTTTCATCCATACCTATAAAGTCTTCTTCTGAAATATATTTCCAGCCGTCATCATCGTATTTATCGGTTTCGGGATTTGCTCTGTCCCTCGGTCTT
>CAYYBZ010000084.1:0-7510 GCA_964470285.1 uncultured Oligoflexia bacterium | reverse complement strand
CGCATGGCTGGCGCTACGAAGCGGGCTTTTTATTGCTCAAATTTTTTCTTACAAAGCTATGGCTACGCCTGGCAAGCCACATTATTTAAATCTTATTAGGCGGAAACTGCCCGAAGTAGCACAACGTTATTGGCACAAGCTTTGCGTAAGTTTTACCGGAGACGGGCAATAAATTATGTATGTCTATATCCTTCTAAAACACTTGTTTTGGAATCTATTGGGGCAAAGATGAAATCCACACCATTTCTTTCATTAAATCAGCATATTAATCAGCTATAACTATACTCCCATACCAATGTAGTGCTTGACACTACAAGCGTTCGGATATATAATTAATTATGCTTAGAGAGATAGTCTTTGATTGGGATCAGTGGAACATACAGAAAAATGAGGTCAAACATGGAGTTTCCAAGATAGAAGCAGAGAGCGCTTTTTTTGACCCTGATTATGCTTTGTACGAAGATTTAAAGCATTCAACGAAGAGAGAAAAACGATTCATTTTGCTGGGATACAGTCTAGAGAATAGGGTTTTAATGATTGGATTTACAATTAGGCGGGCTAAGGTCAGAATAGTAACAGCAAGGCAAGCATCAAAGAAAGAGAGGAAAATATATGAAGAAACGAAAAAGAAAAAATAAGGAAATTGAAATTTATGACAAATACGATGCATCTGAAATGATAAATACATCTAAACCTCTTAAGTTGGAGGATATTGGACTTAAATTGCCTGAGGAACCACCAACTAAGGTAATATCTATAAGGATACCTTCAAAACTTTTAAATGAAATAAAAGCCTATGGATCGCAGCATGATATTCCATATCAGGCTCTCATTAAACTATTTCTTGTTGAAGCCCTTGATAAAAAGAAAAAGAAAGTTGCATAAATTGAATTGAATTAGCAAAGCAATTGATGTACATACATACGGTCAAGGTAATTCTAATAACTTGTTCTTAAGCAGGTTCAAATAAAATATTTTTCTTCGTTTCTCCATAGCTGAGTAATTCTTTGCTGGAGTCGAAGAACCGTAAATCATTCTTATTATCCCGTCATATTTGCCTTCAAGATATACAAAATTTTCTTTTGCTCTTTCGCAGTCAAAACCATCCATTTTCATTTCTCCTCCGGTTTTTGCAAGCTTGTATCCTTTTATGGATGACGAAGGTTCGTCTGGGTTAAAATAACCGCCGATATTGTTAATATAGGCATTAATAGACGGTTTATATGAGTTTTTGAATTTTGCCTTGAGTTTTTTGTTTTTTGAGAATTCTCCAATAAGACTTAATGTCGCACAGGCCGCTTTAGTTGTTTCTCCTTCAAAATGGTAATAATCAGGAAAAAATTGACATGGATTTCTCGGTGCTATAACGTTCGGGTCTTGATTAAATTAACTTTGAATGAAAGTGAGGAAGTTATGGCAGACTCAAGGTTTTTACGATTATTATTCATCCTGGCGATCGGAATGTTTTTAGTGGTTTCCGGCATATCCTGTTCCACACAAACGCAAAGTGAAGATCAAAATACGGAGGAAGGAGATGACGATGATGATACACAACCGGCACTATATACATATACAAAGACAGTTAATCTTATATGCTCAAACAACGTTACCACGGTAATTTTTGATATACCCTTTGAGATAACGGCAACGACAAATGAAGAAATAGTTGAAGGAACTCCTGTTGAAATTACATTTACGGGAATTGCAAATTTCCCTGCAGAACTTTTAAATTTAGCACTGGGGCTTTTCCCGTCGCTTACTGAAGTTACACTGGACAATATTAAAACAACTATAGCGGTACGTTCGGGAGCTTCCGGTACTGATGTTGTTCTTGGTTCAAGCATTGCAACGCCGGCTGACATCCCTTTCCCCGTAGTTAACGACTCTACGGAATGCTTAAATGCGGGATACACGCCCCCATGTGCACTTGAGCCTATGCAGTTTGAACTGAATAAAGTAACCGGTACATTTACACCTCAAACTGCCGGAACAAATATTCTTGTCGGTCTTGACGAATCAATCCTTCCTCCGCCGTATCCTGCAGATCCAACTAATCCTTGGCTGGTAACTGATCCTCCGGGACCAAACGGAATGAGAGTAAAACTCGTCTCTGTTGTTCAGATGGGTCTTGAATGCTACATGGGTACAATGAATGACAACGGAACACCGGGCGATGCCGGAGATGATTTTGCTGAAACTTTATCCGATGATGAGCTATTATCTATTCCGGTTAATTAAGTTAATCATTTTTTAATTAAATTTAAGCGGGCGGAAATGAAAAATCCGCCCGCCTTTTTTATAACTGCTCAGGAACATAATATTAATAACACAACAAAGTTAGAGACAGCTCATTTTTGTCGCATATAGTCATTAATTCTATGTTAAGACAGTAATTTATCTTTGACATACAAAAGTCATTAGTATAATTTTCCCCAATCATTTAACTATGACCGTGCAGGCATAACTTAATCAGGATAATGTGAAACACGGTCAAACGCCGGTAGTACCGGAGAAAGAGAGGAAGGTAATGTTTATATCCCGTATTTTTAACATGATGCTTTTTCTGGCAATAGGGGTATTCATTCTTGTATCGCAATCCTGTTCAGGAGATAAACAGAGCGATACTTCAGGTTTGAAAGATTCCGGTATTAATTTAAGTATTGATGTAGGTGATTCCTTCGTAGACACTATCAATTGGGAAATTTTTGATGATACGAATACTCTTGTAGATTCAGGAAGTGTTGACGTATCACAACCCGGCTCAACGGTTTCACTTGAGTATTTCGGCTTGTTGCCCGGTAATTACACCATAGTGCTTTCAGCGGTTACCGATGACGGTATTTTAATGTGCGAAGGTTCGGCCGCATTTACAATTACAGCAGGAGTGATAACCGATGTATATATCGTACTCAATTGTGATACAGATCCGAGATTCGGCGGCGTAAGAGTTAACGGAGAATTAAATGTCTGTGCAGACCTTACTACCGTAGTTGTTTCACCTTTGCAGGTTGAAGTAGGGTATAACATAGATTTAATGGCAGCCGCTGAAGATGCGGAAAATGATCCCATTACTTATAACTGGACTGCAACAAGCGGAAGTTTCAATGATCCTTCTGCTGCTAATACTCAATATACCTGCGAAGCACCCGGAACGCATACTCTTACATTAGGCGTTTCCGATGATAATTTCACACATTGTGTAGATAGCTTCTCGGCAGACGTAACATGTGTAAGCTCAGCTGTTTGCGGTAATGAAGTAGTAGAACCCGGCGAACAGTGCGAGCCTCCGGACACTGCGGTTTGTAATTCCGAATGTCAGTGGATTCCCGGAGCAACCGTTACGCAGACCGTTCCTCTAGTCTGTAGCAATAACGTAACTCCGGATATTATGGAAATTCCTTATGAACTTACTGTAATTCCTCTGGAGCCCGTTTTTGAAGGAGCTCCTACAGGCTTCCAGTTCACCGGCGTTGTTAATTTCCCGCCAGCATTCTTAAATGCGGCACTTGCAACAATACCGGGAATTACCGAAGTTACATTAAATGATCTGAACGCAACAGTTATTGCACGTTCAGGCGCAACAGGAAGTTCTGTTGTATTAGGGTCAGCCGTGCCTACACCTGCAACACTTCCTATTCCTATAGTAAATGATTCGGCTCAGTGCTCTGCAGCGGGTCTGCCAACACCTTGTGTTCTTCAGCCCATGCAGATGCAGTTAACCACAGAATCAGGAACGTTTACACCGACGGCAACCGGAACGGATATACTGTTCGGATGGAATGAAGATCTTCTTCCTCCGATTTCATTTGCCGTATCTGATCCTGCCGGTCCAAACGGTATAAGGGTTGTTGCAATTGTTCTATCCATAGGCATGGAATGTTACATGGGTAGAATGAACGATAACGGAACACCCGGTAATCCGGCAGATGACTTCCCTGAAGCCCTTCCTGACGGAATACTGATTGCGATACCGGTCAACTAGATTACACTCAACGTTGTAGAATATAAGCGGGCAGGTTTTTAACCTGCCCGCTTTTTATTTGGAATTTCTTGACAAATAGGAATAATTACTAATAAAAACAGCGATCATCCATCGGCCAAATCCATTTACAAAAGAGTAAAGAAGGTATTTCCGAATATATCTTTTGATACCGTTTACAGAACCGTTTTATCTTTTTCAGAAATTGGAATTCTGAGCCTTGTTGAAGGGTATGGTGAGCAAAAACGCTCTGATATAAATGTCAGCAATCACCATCATTTAAGATGTGTAAGCTGTTTTAAGATAATAGATTTTTACAGTGTTGTTTGCTACAAGGTATTTTGAAACAGCCTTTGCTCTCTCTTCTGAAAGTATCTGATTAAAGTTCTTATCTCCTAAAGAATCTGTGTGCCCTTTGACGACTATCTTGGAATTAGGATACTCTCTGATTGCTTTTTGAATCTTGGCAAGAATATCAAAATTATCCACTTCAATTGTGCTCTTGCTTGAATCAAACATAATTCCGTGAAGCTGAAGAACAATATCGCTTCCGTCTTTAAGGACAAGGCCTTCCTTTTTTGGGTCAAAAATGCTTCTAATCCTGCTGTATTTGGCCTTTTCGATGTTCTCCTTTTCAAGCTTTTGATTGAGCAATGCGGATCTTTCGGCCTCGGCGGTTGTTTTCCCTTTGAGTTGCGCTACTTCTTTTTCTCTTTCAACAAGCTGCAGATTTAACTGTGCTATTCTTTTTTCATTCTCGTCCATCGTTCTTGACAGCTTATCGGTTAAATCTTCCCTGTCCTTCTTTATTCCCTCGATTGAACCGCTTATGGATTTAAGCTGATAGTCTATTCCCTTGTCAAAATTATTCAGGAAGACCCAGACGGGAAGAAATACCTGCGAGATTTTTTTCAAATTCCACATATATCTGTTCATGGCTGCTTTTTCTGTTCGCCTTAATGAGCGGAGTTAAAGTAAGCGCATGTTCATACATGTATCTGGCTTTATCTACCGTTGAAGTTGCCTTTTTGATGTCGTAATTTCTCGAATCGATCATTTTCTCTGCATTTTTGTATGTCCTGTCGGCATTCCTTTTTAGATTGGGCGTATAGTCCTCTAAGTCCTCTTTTTCCGCTTTCTTCTTTAATTCCTTGACGGCTCCCAAAAGACCCTCTTTTATAGCCGTGAGCAATACCGTAAATGCTCTTAACTATAAAGTTGAAAGGAAAGAGCTGGCCGTTATGTGTATGTCCTGACAGTTGAATATCGACTTTGCTTTTACTGACTTTTACAATTTCCTCGGGCCTATGATCAACCAGGATTATGGGAACTTCATCTCGGCTGTGAGATAAAGATGAAACATGTAGATGTTATAATAGGTTCTTGGTTAAAATTAACTAAGAATGTCCTTGAAATTCAAATCTTCACCACATAGAAGCAGTGCTAAGGGGGGATAACCTTCGGTAATTTCCAGAAGGTGTTCATAGTAGGCGGCGTATGATTCAATACTTTCTTTTTCATTCGGAGGCCTTATGCCCAGAAATACAAGATCGGCTCTTGCAGAAAAGCCTTTAATAGTGTTTGAAATTTTTTCTCCGTCTGAGGAATCGATTATTACCTCATATTTTCCGATAATTCTTGCTTTTTCAAGAACGTCTTTAAAATGGTTCTCGATATGTTCCTTATCTTCCTGTGTATTAACAAGTGTCTTTAATGTTATATTCGCCCCTCTCCATTCGGGACTCGCCTGTATCATATAGCCGAGGGTAAGCATAAGCCCGGCGTTATTCTGTTTTCCTCCCCACCAGCATATTATTTCCTTCTTCTCACCGTTAAGGGCAGGCTTAATTCTGTCTTTATATTCTCCCTCCTTAAAAACGATTAGATTCCTCTTTGACTTGTATATCATCGAAATTAGCTCGGCAAAGGGGATCAAGTTCTCCTTTTTCTCGGTTTCCCCGAAAAGGAATACGTTGGGTGCTATAGGTCCAAGGCCGTAAGATTTTACAAGCTCCTTTGCTCCATCAAAAAAGTTCTCCGAGTATGTTATATCACTTAATGCGTTAATTTTTTTGTCTTTTAGATAACTCCTGATAGATTCTTCCATGCTTTCTATTTTTTCCTGAGCAATATCTTCTTTCTTTATTACTGCTGCTACAGTGAGAAAACCCTTACCCTGGGTTATGGAATTGGCGAACTCCACAAGGTGCATTCTTTGGCTGGGAGCTCCGCTTAAAAGGAAAAGGTTAGGCCTCCATGAACGGGGATTGGGTTTGTGTTCGGCAAGCTTGTAAATAGCGGTTCTTGCAATAGTAGAAAGCATAGCTCTTCTGATATCCGCCCATCTGGGATTTAAGCTTCGCTTGGCCGTAATAAAATATATAATGATAATTACAAAAATCGCCATGAATGTCGCGCCGGGATTTAGCATCAGCATAACTCCAAGGCATAAAAATGCACCGACAAGCGATACGGACCATGGAGTCCTGAAAGAAGGTCTCCAAGAAGGATTTCCCATTAGGCCCTCAATGCCCGCTATAAAATTGAGCATCCCGTAAGTTGTCAGAAAAAACATTGTAAGCACCGGGGCTATCGAATTTAAATCCCCCAGAAGAATCATTCCGACGGCAATAATAAACGATAGAGCGGTCGCAATTCTGGGTTCCGAGGAAGGGCCGAATCCTTTACCCAAAAAAGTGGGAACAACTCTGTCTTTTCCAAGAGCCTGCAGGGTTCTGGGTGCTCCGAGAATTGATCCCAATGCGCTGGATAATGTGGCTCCCCATATTCCTAAATAAATCAATTCTCCCGATATTGATACGTCCTTGATTATCAGTTCATTGGACAGAAGTATTTCGCGGGGAACAAATGATGCCAGAAAAATAGGAACAGCAAGATATATCAGGTAACCTGAGAAAATTGCTGCGAGCGTTCCGGCAGGTAAAGACTTAGAAGGACTTTTTAGGTCTCCGGACATTGAAACCCCTGAAAGTATTCCGGTGACTGCGGGGAAGAATACGGCAAATACGGGCCAGAATCCCAAAGGGGAGGGGACGTCAGTCGGAATAACAAATCCTTCTTCCGGTGGTCCTCCCAGAAAAAGTGTTACGATTGAAGCGAGAATTATAAGAAAAATGATTAATTGAACCCTGAGCGCCAGGTTTGCAGAAATATATGCAAGTATTGTTATGCCGAGAAGGCTTACAAGACCTATAAGCTGCTGTGAAACTTCCGGGAAAATAGAATAAAGTGATTCGGCAAAACCGACAATATAAAAAGATATTCCGACTGCCTGAGCAAGAAAAAGCGGTATTCCTACGGCACTTCCTGCTTCCACGCCGAAAGTACGGGAAACCATGAAATATGCGCCTCCCACCTTAACATCCATATTTGTGGCAATAGCCGAAATTGAAAGACCTGTAATGAAAGTAATAGCCGATGCTATCGTAACAATTATCACAGTGTTAATTATGCCTACGTTTCCTACAACCCAGCCTGAGCGAAGATACATTATTACTCCGAAAATGGTTA
>CAYYBZ010000083.1:2856-7557 GCA_964470285.1 uncultured Oligoflexia bacterium | reverse complement strand
GTTGGATACGGGTCCAAAGTAACTAAAACCGGTTTTAGTTTTAATTCTTCGGCACTTTTTTTAAGTATATTTATCAGTTTTAAATGACCTATATGAAGGGCATCAAAAACACCTATGGTTACGGCACAATTCTTAAGATTGCCTTTATATTTTTTAATATCTTTTATAATTCTCATTTTGTTATATTCACTTATTGCATTTTTTTAAATTTTGGACAAATTAAATTTCCAAATGCGAAAAGTCAAGCAGCCAAAATCACTGGATTATTGACTTATTTGGGGCATTTCTATACCATTTGAAAAATGGGATAAACATTGTAAAAACTCATCTAAATATAAGAATTCATACCCGAAAAATATAATGTCAATATCAAATTCTAGCCGGGATTTTAAAACAACCGTATATGGAAAATATTTCCTTCTGGATAGAATTGCAGTCGGGGGTATGGCGGAGGTTTTCAAGGCTAAAACCTTCGGGGTAAGGGGGTTTGAAAGGCTCTTAGTTATTAAAAGAATACTGCCCCATCTTTCAAAAGACGAAGACTTCGTTGAGATGTTTATTGATGAAGCAAAGATCTCGGTCGAACTTTCACATGCCAATATCGTTCAGGTAACCGATCTGGGTAAAATCGGCGACAATTATTTTATCGCCATGGAGTACATCGACGGAAAGGACTTAAGGGCGATACTTAAGAAATCCCAGTCTCTGAATAAATCGCTGACAATAGAGCAGGCCGCCTTCGTAGTCATAGAAGTTTGCAAAGGCCTTGATTACGCACACAGAAAGAAAAGCTCGGTTACAAATAAACCCCTGGACATCATACACCGTGATATTTCTCCGCAAAACATAATGATTTCTTACGAGGGTGAGGTAAAAGTCGTCGATTTCGGAATAGCTAAAACAGCATCCAAACTTAATCAAACACAGGCCGGAGTACTTAAGGGAAAATTCGGCTATATGTCCCCCGAACAGGCAACCGGACTGGAAGTCGATCAGAGAACCGACGTATTTTCCACCGGCATAATTCTTTTCGAACTTTTAACCGGAAGACGGCTGTTTTTGGGTGATACCGATTTTGAAACGCTGGAGAAAATAAAGGAATGTAAAATCCCGCCGCCTTCACTGTTTAATAAAGACGTACCCGAAGAGCTCGACAGAATAACATTAAAAGCCCTTGATAAGGATCTCATTAAAAGATATGCGAATGTCAAGGAGATACAGGTAGATTTAACAAGATATTTTTACTCCGCATTTCCGGATTTTACAGCATCGAATTTATCCTCCTTTCTTAAAAAGCTTTTTCGGGATGAAATCAAAACTGAAAGATCAAAACTTAAACAGAGCCTTGCCAGCCTTCCTATAGAGGGATTAATAGACTCGGAGCTTGCTGCCCATTCCAATGAGCAGGTTGTGGACTCGCACGGCTCCGGAAAGGGAACAGGCCAGTCAACAATACTGTCCCAGAACGACAGGCTCGACGGTTTTGACGATGTACGCGACAACAGAACCATACCAAGCAAAAAAGGCAACCTCTACGAAAAAACTGTAGGAAGACTCTTCGGTCATCACGAACTTGAAGGAGATAAACAGGGCTTTTTCTCAAGTAACAAGTATCTCTTTATCGGAATTTTCATGCTTTTGGCATTTGCCGGCATTTTTATATGGATGAACCAGGATAAAAGCGGCAACGGAACCAAACCCACACCTACAGTTACAGCCACACCTGAAATAGCTACGAAAGAATTCAATATTATCTCGGAACCGACAAAAGCAAAGATATACGTTGACGGAGAGTATAAAGGGGAAACGCCAAAGACCCTCTCGCTTCAACTGGACAAAAGCATCATAATAAAACTGGTTAAAGAAGGGTTTGAACCAAAATCCGCGAAATTACTTCTGAGTCAAAAAGATGCAAAGGATCAGAGTTTTAAACTTTCCGCCGCAGGACCAAAAATTGCCGTTTTAAACGTCACAAGTTCACCTTCCGGCGCTTCAATTTATGTTGACGGAAAGGCAACCGGCCTTACAACACCCTCTAAAATCAAAAACCTTTACGCCGGAGAAGAGTACCGCATAGAACTTAGACTAAACGGATATACAACAAACGCGTCCAACATACGCCTTAAAGACGGCAAAGAGAATCAGGTGAATTTTACTCTTGCACTTAAACCTATAGCCTTAAAAGTAATAACAAACCCCAGGGGGGCAAAGGTTGCCCTGCACGGCTTCAGGGAACAAACCTCGCCTGCGACTTTCAGCTCCGGATTAAAAAAAGGAAAAACTTATAAGCTGCGTGTCTATAAAAACGGATATAAAGCGGCCACCAGAAACGTAAAAATTACAGGCTCTAAAACCGAATGGGTAACTCTTCAAAAAATTCAGGCGGCCTTCGGATATATTTCCATAAACGCCGTACCCTATGCACAGATATTTTTGGACGGTGAAATTATCGGATATACGCCAATAAAAAACCGAAAGGTCAGCACAGGTAAACACAAAATCGTATTTAAACATCCAAACGCCAAGGATAAGGTTGAAACAATAATAGTGAGCAGGAACAAGGAAAAGGTAGTTATTGTGCGTATGGATGTAACAGAGTAATGAATCTCTTAAAAATTACCCTTCTTTGATAAGTTTTTCAATGTAATCAATAATAGCTTCAATATCTTCCGTAGATATACTCAGGAATTGAACTCCCATTCCCGAAGGTTCATCAGAGCTCTTTGAATATTTTCTTGACCACACGACAATGCCGGTTGCATTTATAACCTTTAAATCCATAGGCAGCGTAAACTTAAAATCAATCTGGCTTCTTAAGGGAACAGGAATATCGGCTTTAAGAAAAACCCCCCCCTTCGAAAGATTCATTATTTCCGAATCAAGAAACATACCCAGATTCTCATAAGTAACCGGAAGGTTAATTGACACTCTTCGCGGCCTGCTTTTTCCCGACTGCCTCATTTTTTTAAAGTTCCTATAAATTCCGAAAGTTTGTTTATTTTTTTCTTTTTAAAATATGATTCAATTCCATCCAGTATATCAGTTGCAGCGTCAGATTTTACGAAATTTGCAGTACCTATCTGAACAGCCGATGCACCGGTCATCAAGAACTCAAGCGCGTCATGAGCGTTCATTATACCGCCAATGCCTATAAGCGGAATAGTTACGGCCTTTCTTACCTGATGAATCATGGCCAGTGCGACGGGTTTAATACACGGACCTGAAAGCCCCCCGTATGTGGTCGCCAGAACGGGCATCCCGGATTCAAGATCAACGGCCATTCCCTTTAAAGTGTTTATCAAAGACAGGATATCGGCTCCGCCTTCCTGGGCGGCTTTTGCGAGTGAAGTTATATCGGTGACATTCGGAGTAAGCTTCATTATAACGGGAAATCGGCTTACGCTTTTTAATCCCTTTGCCAGAGAATAAACCGCTTCAGGATCAGTGCCGAACTGTAATCCTCCCTTATCAACATTCGGGCAGGAGATATTGGCTTCCAAGGCTGAAATTCCTTTTCCCCTGTTCAGGGCTTCGGCCAGTTTTAAGTATTCTGATTCTGTTTCACCGAAAATATTTACAATAATTGCGCTGTCATACTTGTTCATTTCAGGAAGTTTTTCATTTAAAAAAACATCCAGGCCGACATTTTGAAGACCGATTGAATTGAGCATACCTCCGTATGTTTCTGCTATTCTGGTTGTAGGATTGCCTTTTCTAGGCTTAATTGAAATGCCTTTTGTGCATATCCCCCCAAGCTTGGACAGATTCATCACCTGATCAAATTCAAGTCCGTAGCCGAAACATCCTGAAGCAGTTAAAACCGGATTTTTTAGACTTAACGAACCCAGATTTATACTTAAATCAACAGACAATTAATCACCCGTCATAGATTTTTAATAAAAAAGCACTCATGAAATAATGTTTTATTGGGAAAAAGGCAAGACTTAATTTGAAAAATAGACTGACTGAATTATACGCAAACGTTAAAATTAGAAGCCTCGATAAAAGCAATGAAGTTTTTTATAGCATCTTTTGAAAGTATTCTTGAATCAACAAATCTAATTCCCATCCCTGCGGGAAAATCTTTTCTGTTTTTCGCGCACCCTCTTCCGTTGTTCCAGATTACTTCCCCTTCCATGTTGAAATTCATAAATTCTTTTCCTGTTTTGATCTTGAAAAAAGCCTTTTTCGTCTGGGCTAAGGGCTTTTTTGTGGCTACAAACATGCCTCCTAAGCTTATGTTCTGTGTGACCGCTTTAACAGGCTTTTTCAAACCTTCAAACTCTACTTCAATATTAACCGACTTTCTTATATCTCTTCTTGACTCGTTTCCTGAGGCCATTATTCATGTCTCCCCTGCAACATATTGCGTCATTATATATAAACAAAATTTGTTTTTCAACATCTAATTCTTAGCAAAGTTACGCTCTTTTTAAAACTTATTTTTCTGTGGATATTTTCCAGAGGCATAAAATATGTGAAACTACAATTAAAGCCATTTACACAATGATTTCATAGTATTACAGCTATTTAAAGCTCATTTAAGTTATTCACACCTGTGATTAACTAATATAGTGTATTGTATGGCCATTATTAACGCATACACCGATATCAAATAAAATGTGATTGTAAGTTTTAAAAATATGCCGAAGACAGGACTTGAACCTGCACTGAGTTTCCCCAACTAGGTCCTGAACCTAG
>CAYYBZ010000083.1:0-2846 GCA_964470285.1 uncultured Oligoflexia bacterium | reverse complement strand
GCGCGTCTGCCAATTCCGCCACTTCGGCGCTTATCGAACTATTAAAGAACTTATTTACACTATCAGGCGGGAAACGAACATAAAGAAAATCTATATATTTTTTTTCACTCTTTAAGTCAATGTATTTTGTTTCTTTCAACCAATGATCTTAAATCCGGTTGATTTGGCTCCAGACTAAGGCTCATATTCGCATACTCCAGGGCTTTTTGAGGATTTTTAATTAGGTTGAAATACAGAAGAGCCAGATTTCTTGAAGTTAAAGGATCGTAACTGTTAAGAGTATAGGCCTTATATAAGTTTTCCAGAGCAAACTCGGTTTTACCCATTCTCATGTAAACCGCACCCAGCTCCATGAAAGCCGCATATCCGTAGATATTGGTAGATATTGCTTTCTTAAGATACATTATCGCTTTATCGTTTTCGCCTTTTCTGGAATAAAGTATTCCCAAATTTTGATTGGCATAGAAATCGCTATCCTTGGCAGAAAGAACTTCCTTATAAAGTTTAACGGCTTCATCGTATCTGTACATCTGCTGATACACAAGTCCCAGATAAATCTTAGCAACCCTGTTATCCGGAGCAATTTCAACAGATCTTTTAAACTGTTTAGCGGCATCTTTAAAGTAACCCTTCTCCCTTAGCAGGTTCCCAAGATAAAGGCGGGGTAAAAGCGAGTTGGGGGCTTTTTCTACAGCATCTATCCACGTTATGATTTCAGTTCTGTAAAAATGATTTCTGATAACTGTATTTACACTAAAAAGGAATATTACCGTTGCCGTTAAAGCCCAGGCAGCTGCGATTGAGAATTTCTTTCCTCTTCTTGCTTCAAAACTCTTCTTAAAAAATCTGATCAGAAAAGGAAGAATAATACAAAAGGCGATCATCGGTAGATAAACCCTGATCTCGTCCATCAGTATGTTCAAAGAAAGAACAAATGATGTCGGGATAAAAAATATAAAAAACCAGAAAATTGAGAATGAAAACTCCTTGAATTTTTTGAAAGTAAATACGGCCGCAAGTAAGAGAGAGACGAGAAAAAGAATCCTTAAATAAACAAAATCGGAGAAAACCGACTGAGGAGCAATAATCTCATGATAAATGCTAAGACCCTGCGGATAGAAAAGCATTGAGATATATCTAATTATAGCTTCTGCCTGAGACAGCAAATAATTATAGAAAGGAGGATACGGATCAATAGGATATCCTATAAGCCCTAAAGACCGCATAATTCCCCCGAAGAGAAACACTCTGAAATATGTAAAAACGGCAGCGATTAACAGTAAAGGGATGATATCTATCAGGAAACCCCTGTAGTGATAGCGTTTATCTGAATAAACAAAGACCATTCCCAATACTAACGGTAAAATTACGGCATTTTCCTTGCTGAACAGTCCCATGATCATTAAAAAACACATTAAAAGTACAGAAAGTACCCTGCTTAAAATTTTTCTGTAATTTAAACCGTAAAATTTAAGGTGAATGTTTATGAACCAGCAAACGGCAATCAAAACGAAAAAGGAATATAAAAGAGTGGTTCTTTTCCATATAAAGTTTATGGCGATTGTATTGATCGGATGAACAAGAAAAATCAAAGAACCTGCCGATGAAAGGAAAAACACATCTTTTTCATTTTCAAATTTAAAAATATGAACCAGCAATGACTTTAAGAGCAAGAAAACCAGCAAGGAATTAATAATGTGCACCAATAGGTTGATAACCCGGTAAGGCAAAGGATTGAGCTTTGAGAAATAATAGTTAAGACTGTAAGTCGCCATTACCAAAGGTCTGTACCCTGAAAATCCCCCGGCATCGGTTAAGGTAGGAGAAGTGAAAAACTCCCCTACCCTTTCGATTTCGTATATTTTTGTATTGTTTTTAATGAGAAATACATCGTCAAAATGGAATGGATTATCTAAAGAATTAAAATATACGGCAAATCCTGCAAATATAAGTATAAGTGTAAAAAGAAAAGTCTTTGTTCTGATTATCAAAATTCCTACTCTTTGTTAAAAAATATATTCTTATAGTTGTAATTTTCTCCGAGGGCCTTGCCGCTAAACGAAAAAACCGTAAATATTTATAAAATGGATGTTAAAATAAGTTTTTCATATATCATGTCCATACACAACTATCTTATTGATATTCAGTCTTTTTTCAAGATTTCCTTAAACCGCTAAATTCATGCTCCTACAAATCGAATACAAAAGGATATATAATATGTAGTTGAATTAATAATACTAACATGTATAAGAGAAACTTGAATTTTAAGTCATTAAGTTAAAAACCGCGAAGGAGAAACAATGGAAGATATTAAAAAACGCGTAGAAGAGGCAATTTCAGAAATAAGGGGAGCCCTAATCGCCGACGGCGGTGATCTGGAACTTGTAGATATCGTGGACAATGTTGCAAAAATAAAACTCAAAGGCGCGTGTGCAGGATGCCCCGGCGCTCAGATGACCCTGCAGATGGTTGTGGAAAAGAAAATCAGAGAAAGAGTTCCGGAGATTACCGCAGTAGAACCGGTTTAGAACAGACCATACCTTAAGCGGTTTTTACTCGCTAAAACCCAAGAGAAATAGCTTTACACATTACATGGCGTTTGTTATCAAGTTGTTTTTGATGTAAACTGTTGTAAATCTTTACAAAAAATTAATTATGGAAATTAAAATCACCGAGCAGAGAAAACCGCGAATTGAAGCTAAAGTTAAGATAAGCAAAAAACGTAGCGGTTCAAGCTTTGAAACGTTCATGGGAAACATCAGCCAAACAGGCATATTTCTGGAAACACCAAAACCCATAGCCAAAATCGGTGAGAAAGTTGATCTTATGATAACCCTGCCTGATTC
>CAYYBZ010000082.1:0-7626 GCA_964470285.1 uncultured Oligoflexia bacterium | reverse complement strand
ATCATCTTTTAATACCGCTGCAGGAATACTACGGAGCTTTCAGGGTATTTAAGTACATATCCTTCA
This sequence comes from uncultured Oligoflexia bacterium, assembly GCA_964470285.1. Lineage (GTDB taxonomy): Bacteria > Bdellovibrionota_G > CAYYBZ01 > CAYYBZ01 > CAYYBZ01 > CAYYBZ01. Next base: position 7,560 of record CAYYBZ010000082.1, on the reverse strand, counting down.
GAATGGCAATGGCCGTTCTGACGTCAATGATCATATGCTTTCTTTTCGGACCCGTAGTTATCAAGTTGCTTAAAAAACTGCATCTCGGTCAGCAGGTTAGAGATGACGGTCCCAGAAGTCATCTTAGTAAGGAAGGAACTCCCACTATGGGAGGTATACTCATAATTCTGGCGGCTACAATATCATGCGGACTGTGGTCAAGGCTTGATATAGATTATGTATGGGTGGCCCTAATCGTAACCCTTCTGTATGCGTTTGTAGGTTTTACCGATGATTTCCTTAAAATAAAGAGAAAGAATTCCAAGGGACTTACCGCAAGAGGTAAAATCTTACTACAACTTATAATAGCAACTTTGGCCGCTGTTTATCTTCTAAGTGAATTCTCCGGAAATTTCGAGTTCGATACAAGGCTGGTAATTCCGTTTTTTAAATCTGTAAGGCCGGATATTCAGATTTTTTATCTTTTTCTGATAGTTCTGGTAATTCTGGCGGCCTCAAATTCAGTCAATTTAACAGACGGATTAGACGGTCTGGCTATCGGTCCGGTTATGGTAGCGTCTTTAACTTTTCTAATGCTGGCATATATTTCAGGACATGCACAAATCGCCGATTATCTTGCGGTGCAGGCGGTAAGCGGAGCCGGAGAGCTTGCGGTATTTTGCGGAGCCCTGCTGGGAGCCGGGCTGGGGTTTCTTTGGTATAACACTTATCCCGCCCAGGTTTTTATGGGAGATGTCGGTTCTCTTTCTTTAGGTGCAGCGCTTGGAATTGTATCTGTAATAATCAAACAGGAGTTGCTTTTAATAATAGTCGGCGGAGTCTTTGTTCTTGAAACTGTCTCGGTCATTGTTCAGGTCATCTCATTTAAGCTTCTTGGAAGAAGAATTTTTAAGATGGCTCCTCTACATCATCATTTTGAACTTAAGGGTTGGGCCGAGCCTAAAGTAATAGTCAGATTCTGGATAATTTCAATAATACTGGCTTTGATTGCGTTAAGTACGCTTAAACTGCGTTAAATATGGATTTAAAGAATAAAAAAATAACCGTTGTAGGGCTTGGAGAAAGAACAGGCGTCGCTCTGCTCAGATATCTAGTCAAGGGGGGGGCCAGAGTATTCGTAACTGAAAAAAGAAAAAGGGACGAACTGCTGGCGACCTGGAATCAGGTATCTGATTTGGAGTGTGAATTTGAATTCGGGGGGCACTCAATCGAAAGCGTTAAGGGAAGTACTTTAGCCATACTTTGCCCGGGTGTCCCCGTTTCTTCTCCTTTTGTAAAAAAGATTAAGGAAATGGAGCTGGAAACGGTAAGCGAAATAGAATTTGCTTACAGAATTATAGGAGGAGAAAAACTTATTGCCGTAACCGGAACTAACGGAAAAAGTACGACTGTAAAAATGCTGGGAACCATTCTCAAGGAATGGGAAAAAAGCTGTTTTATCGGCGGTAATATAGGAATTCCCCTTATTGAAGCTCTGTCGGGTGACAATAAGTATGACTTTTATGTGGTCGAAGTGTCCTCTTTTCAGCTTGAAGCCGTCAAGGAATTTAAACCAAAAGTCGGTGTGATTACCAATATCAGCCGGAATCACCTGGACAGGCATAAAACAATGGAGCTTTACACATCATTAAAGCTTCAGATGTTTAAAAATCATAAGGAAACTGAAACAGCAATATTAAATTTAGACGATGAGAACATCTCAACTATTTCAAAAAAGATTAACTCAAGAAAACTTTACTATTCTATTGATAATACTAAGGCTGACCTTTATTTCGAAAAAGACAGTTTAAAGGGCAGTGTTTTACCTGAGGCCGTTTCAATCGGCCTTTCTGAATTTAATATGCCCGGGAGGCATAACATTTATAATCTTATGGCCGCAACTTTAGCGGCTCTGAGTATTGACTGCTCTGCAAACGTGATTAAAAGCGCTCTTGAAAAATTCGAGGGATTGCCTCACAGAATTGAATTCGTCGCCGAAATTGACGGAGTTGAATACTACGATGATTCAAAAAGCACTACCGTAGATTCAACAGTGAAAGCTATCGAAAGTATAGAGGATCCGATAATTCTCCTGGCAGGGGGCAGGGATAAAGGCTCCGATTTTGAATCTCTACGAAAGCGCATTACCCCCAATGTAAAGTCGATAGTTTTGTTCGGAGAGGCGAGAAATAAAATGGCGGATCATATAGGGAAGAACAGACCCGTTCATGTAATTAAAAAATTTGAAGATGCAATAAACAAGGCTAAAGAGCTGGCATGTAAGGGAGACGTTGTTTTGCTGTCTCCGGCAAATTCAAGTTTTGATCAGTTCAGAAATTATTCTGAGCGCGGAGCAAGATTTAAAAAAATTGTTAAAGGTTATTTAAGTGGAAAGTAATACGATAAAAGCAAAAGAAGACAGAGGCCTGCTTGCGGTTATTGGTATGCTTGTGGCTACGGGAATAGTAATGGTCTATTCGTCGAGCTCGATATATTCGCAGGAGCATTTTTCCAATCAGTATTTCTTTATAGAGAAGCACTTAATGATGGTTGTCCTGGGGCTCGTTTTCATGCTCATCGGTATGAAAATCAGGCTTTCAGCGCTTAAAAAACTTTCCCTGCCGATTCTTTCCTTAGCCTTGGGTCTGCTTTTATTTCTATTAATATCGAAGCACGGAGTAGTGAAGTCGGGAACCGCTTCAAGATGGATTAATCTGTCGTTTTTCTCTTTCCAGCCGTCTGAATTTGCAAAGATCGCGCTTATTATATTTCTTGCTTCATATATATCAAAAATAGGCGATGATATAACTTCATTTAAAAGGGGGTTTTTACCCTGCATAGCTATAACCGGACTTTTTGTAGTTTTAATAACCGGTCAGCCTGATTTCGGAACTGCGGTTACCATATGCGCCATAGTCCTTATTATGCTTTTTGTCGCCGGTGCCAGGATTTCGTATCTGTCCGGAGCACTTTTATTCGCCTGTCCTCCTATCGTTTATCTTGTCTTGAAATCAGGATACAGACTGAAAAGGATTATCGCATTTGCAGATCCCTGGAAGGATCCTTTAGGTTCAGGATTCCAGATGATTCAATCCTTCATTGCATTTTCAAACGGAGGTTTGACCGGTCAGGGACTGGGCGACGGAAAACAGAAGCTTTTGTATCTTCCCGAAGCTCATACGGATTTTATTTTTTCGGTAATAGCCGAGGAGCTTGGATTTATCGGCGTGATTGCGGTTTTGGGACTTTTTTCACTTTTTGTTTACAAGGGACTTAGGATTTCCTACGCGCACAGAGATACTTTCTGCGTGATTCTAGGAACGGGAATTACTTTTATGATCGGACTTCAGGCCTTTGTAAATATGGCGGTGACAATGGGTCTTCTGCCGACAAAGGGGCTTACATTGCCCTTCATAAGTTACGGCGGATCTTCTCTGGTTATTACCATGCTTGCGGCGGGAATTCTGGTGAATATCTCTGCAAACGTAAATCAGTCCCGCGAATTTAAATTTGCGGGGAGGATATGAATATGAAACTTATTGTAGCCGGAGGAGGAACGGGAGGACATATTTTCCCGGGCATAGCAGTTGCCAAAAAATTTATGAGTTTGAATAAAGAAAACAAAGTGCTTTATGTCGGATCAAAGTCTGGAATGGAAGCCGAAATTGTTCCGAAACATGACATCGATATAGAACTTCTTCCCCTGGGCGGAATAGTAGGCAAGAACATTTTTGTGAAAATAATTAATTTAATTAAGGTTCTAAAAGCGGTTTTTTCATCAATAAACATAATCGAAGCGTTTAAGCCGGATGTTGTTTTAGGCGTAGGTGGATACGCCAGTTATCCGACCATACTTGCGGCAAGACTTAAGGGTGTCCCGGCGGCAATTTTGGAACAGAATACGGTTGCCGGTCTGGCAAACAGAATTTTAGGTCTTTTTGCCGGTAAAATCTATTTAGCCTTTAAGTTTACTGAGGTTTATTTCAAGAAATCCAAGGTCATTGTTACCGGCAACCCTTTAAGAGAAGAAATTTTAAAAATTGGCCTCTTCAAGAGAAATCCCGATTCAAAAACATCGATTTTCATTTTCGGGGGATCACAGGGCGCATCGAAAATAAACGAGGCTGTTATTGATGCGTTGGGATTATTGAAAGACAGGCTTTCTAAATTAAGATTTTATCATCAGACGGGGAACCGTGACTTTGAAAAAGTGCAAAAAGCCTACGAAAAGCATGAATGCGATGCTGATGTTTTTATTTTTACCGATGATATGGCTTCTTATTTTGAAAAATCCGATCTTCTGATTTCCAGATCTGGATCCGGAATTTGCGAAATAATGGCCGTAGGTTTGCCTTCGATTTTGGTTCCTTATCCGAACTCTGCTTATGATCATCAGGAAATAAACGCAAAAATTATGGAGGAAGCGGGTGCGGCCGTAAAAATATTGAACAAAGATTTTACAGCAGAAACCCTGGCAAAGAAACTCTGCGAACTTTTAGATAAACCTGAAGATTTAAAAAATATGGGTCAAAAAGCGCTTAAGCTTTCAAAGCCCAAGGCTGACGAGACAATTGTTAACAGTTTAACGGAGATTGCTCAGGAATAAATATGCATGAGGGAGTAAAAAAGGTTCACTTTATAGGTATCGGAGGAATAGGAATGAGCGGTATTGCAGAGGTTCTTATTTCTTACGGATACAGTGTGTCCGGATCTGATTTAAGAAGAAGTGCCCTTACGGAAAGGCTCAAATCCTTAGGGGCAAAAATTAATTACTCTCATAAAAAACAAAATGTATCTGAGGCTCAAATCGTCGTTTATTCGTCCGCGATAAACGGTAAAAACCCGGAGATAATAGAAGCCGAAAGAAGAAAGATACCTGCGATACAGAGAGGGGAAATGCTCTCCGAGATTTTAAGGAAGGGTTTTTCAATCGCAGTATCGGGTGCTCACGGAAAAACGACAACTACGGCGATGATTTCGGAAATTATAAGGACTTCAAAGATCAGACCGACTGTAATTATCGGAGGAATACTAAAAGGGGTTTCAAAGAACGCCATACTGGGAAAAGGTAAAGTGTTTGTGGCTGAAGCTGACGAGAGTGACGGGACATTTCAGAAAGTCAGGGCAAATATTGCGGTTATTACGAATATGGACCGTGAACATATGGATTATTACAGAGACTTTGAAAGCATGGAGGATGCATATCTTCATTTCATGAACGGAGTTCCGTTTGACGGTCTTGTAGTTGCCTGCGGGGATGATTTAAGAATAAAAACTCTTTTGGCCGGACTAAGAAAAAGAATAGTTACATACGGTCTTTCGAAATCGAACGATCTGGCTGCTTATGACGTAAAAAGCTCCGGTACCGTTACAAGCTTTACGGTGAAGTACAAGGATAAAAAGCTTGGAAAGATAAATCTTCCTTTGGCAGGTGAGCATAATGTCAGAAACTCCCTGGCCGCGTGTGCTGTAGGTTTAGAGCTTGGATTTTCTTTCAGAAAAGTGGCTTTAAAACTTTCCTCTTTTGAAGGAATAGAAAGAAGAATGGAAATCAAGGGAGAAAACGAAGGGATAATATTTGTCGATGATTATGCTCATCATCCTACCGAGATAAAAACCACGCTTGATGCTGCAAAGGATATCTGGAATCCAAGAAGAATTGTCGCTGTTTTTCAGCCGCACAGATATTCACGTACCAAGGAACTTTTAAAAGAATTCCCGGGTGCATTTGACAACGCCGACCTAGTTTTTGTAACCGACATATACAGCGCCGGAGAAAAAAGAATAAAGGATATAACCGCGTCTTCTCTTGTAAAACTTATGAATCACAGAGGGACTAAAGCAATATATCTGAGAAACTGGAAGAGCAATATGATTCGCATACGCCAGGAAGTTAGAAAAGGTGATGTGATTTTAAGTCTGGGAGCCGGGGACATAAACAGATTTTTTGATGTCTTTTCAGAAAGGGAGCATTAGAAATCTTATGACAAACGAAGAAATAAAGAAAAAGAAAATAGCGGTTTTGATGGGCGGACTTTCAAAGGAAAGAGAGATTTCTTTTAAAAGCGGAAAGGCTGTATTACGTGCCCTTAGGGAATCCGGATATGAAAACGTTTTTGAAATAGACGCAGGCTACGATTTAGCCGAAAAGCTTACAAGGGAAAAGGCGGAGATAGCATTTATTGCGCTTCACGGCCGGTACGGTGAAGACGGAACGGTTCAGGGCCTTCTTGAATACTTAAAAATTCCATACACCGGAAGCGGTGTTTTGGGGTCTGCCGTTTCCATGGACAAGGCAATGTCAAAAAGAATTTTTGAAAATGAAGGTATCCCATCCGCCCCTTACCTGGTCTTTGAAAGCGGAATGGGTGTAAAAACAATTTCAAAAGCCGTGGAAAACTGCGGATTCGGATTTCCTGTAGTTGTAAAACCCAGCAGAGAAGGATCAACCATAGGTTTGTCGGTAGCAAAAGATTCCGAATCCTTAAAAAAAGCTATTAAGGATGCCTTTGAATACGATCCTGAAATAGTAGTTGAAAAATATATAGCAGGGAAAGAAATAACCGTGGGTATTCTTGACGGGGACCCCCTGCCTTTGGTTGAAATAGTTCCTAAAAGCGGGCTTTTTGATTACAAGGCAAAATATACAAAGGGGATGACCGAATATTTTGTTCCTGCAAGGGTTTCCAGGAAAGTAACGCGGCAGTCCCAGGATATAGCGTCCGATGTATTCAGGGTTCTTCAATGTTACGGGTTCGGCAGAGTTGATTTCATAGTGGATAAGGATGAAAACCTCTTTGTGCTCGAATTAAATTCAATACCGGGAATGACGGATACATCTCTTGTGCCCATGGCGGCCAGAGAAACAGGTCTGAGCTTTAACCGGCTTATCGAAAAAATAATAGGAGCAGCAAGCTTAAAGGTGGGCGGATAATATATATGATGGATTATTCTGCAAAAAAGGTTTTGAAAAAGCAACCGAGATCCAAAAAGGATGTAAAGGCAAGGACTAAAAAGTCTTTCATTAAATGTTCGAGAGCGGTGTGTCTGATAGTTGCAACCGGATTAATTTTGATATTGGGCACCCATTACGTTTATCCGACCATCTTAAAAGCAAAGGATACTTTCTATGTGGCCGTTAAAAACGTAGAAATTTCCGGGAATAAAATAGTCAGCGACAAAAAAATAATACAAAGCTCAGGGATTAATAAAGATACGAATCTTTTAACTGTAAATATGAAAAATTTGAAAACTAACGTTCTAAAAAATCCTTTTATTAGGGATGTGAGCATTCAGAGGAAGTTTCCCTCGACCATCGAGATGGGCATAAAGGAAAGAAACCCTTACGCCATACTCAGTGACGGCGGGTTATGGTACATCGGTAAGGATTCCAGGCCGTTTAAAAAAATCAGCGCAAAAATGAATGACAATTTTGATTTCCCGGTTTTAACGGGAATTCCGGGCAAAAAGGAACGTTCAAATAATTACAGAGAAACGGTTCTAAAAAAGGCCGTTGAAATAATACAAAAGGTAGGGTCGGCAAAAATAGTTAAGAAAAGAAATATTTCTGAAATTAACTTT
>CAYYBZ010000081.1:0-7640 GCA_964470285.1 uncultured Oligoflexia bacterium | reverse complement strand
GGATTATTTTACAATTTTGGGAGTTCATTGGTCGGGAAGTACCGAAAAAATAGAGCTCGCTTATAAAAAAAGGCTTGAAGAACACAAGGAATTGCACAAAATACCTAATATTTCCGATAAGGCAAAACAGAACATTATTAAGATCGCGGATTTTTACAAAAAGGCCTACGAACACTTAATTGATATTCATCGAAGAAGAGAATACAGAAAAGAAGTTTTGGGAGAAACTGAATCTAAAATCTGCGCTGAACTTGCGGCTAAACAGGCTCAGCTCATGGAGTTCAGAAACGACATGAAGGAAGCAAGGGAACTTATTGAGGTAGCGCTCGAATTAAATCCCACAAGCGGTGAATACAGACTTCTTCTTAAAAAATACGGAGGCAAATACAATCCTTAGGAGCAATTTTTATGAAAACCCCGAAAACAGACACTCCTGAAAGAATTAATTATGCAGAGATTAAGACAAAAATTGGCAGAATTCATTATACCCATGACGGCAAATCACTTTATACGGTCGGTTTTTCAAAATCATCTTCTCTTAATTCCAAACTTTTCGAAAAAAAACCTCTGAAAAGATTCGAATCCGAATTAAAAAACTATCTTTCGGGCAGAAGTAAAACTTTTAAAACTAAAGTTAAGATATTAAGCAAAAGTAAATTCGAAAAAGATGTTTTACGTGCCCTTTCAAAAATCCCCTACGGCAAGACAGTAAGCTACAAGTATTTAGCAAAAAGGATAAAAAGTCCCCTTTCATCCAGGGCAGTCGGAAATGCCTGCGGTAAAAACCCCTGTGCCATTGTCATTCCATGTCACAGAATAATAAAGGGTGACGGGACTCTGGGAGGATTCACAGGCGGTCTTTCATGCAAGAAAAAGCTTCACTTTGTCGAAGGAATAAAAGTTAAAAAATAATTTTTCAATCTTTGATGAAATGACAACCACGCGATGTTCGGTTAATCCTTGCCGCATTAAGCACAATATTGGCGGTTCTTACGCCGTTTCTAAGACCTATCAGGCCGTCGGTAATCTCCGAGTTCTTGTAAAAGGTTTCTATTTCGTTAACAAGGCCTGCCAAAATGCTTCTTGCCCTTTCAAGACGTTTTCTCGTTCTCACCAAACCGACATAATTCCACATTGTATGTTTAATCATTAGCCAGTCCTGCCTTATAAGAGCGGGATCGACTTCTTCCTTTTGGTACTGCCAATCCTTAACCACAGGAAGACAGAACTCATTTTTTTTAATACTCGAAGCTATAGTTTCTCCGGCTCTGGCTCCCCAGACTATGTCTTCTAAAAGCGAGGTACTTGCAAGACGGTTAGCTCCGTGGACTCCGGTGCACGAAACTTCACCAACAGCCCTTAATCCTTTTAAAGACGTTCCACCTAAACCGTCGACAACCACTCCTCCGCATGAATAATGAGCTGCGGGGACAACTGGAATCGGAGTTTTAGTAATATTTAAATCATTTTCTAAGCATCTTTTATAAATATGTGGGAACCGTGTTTTTATCCAGTCAGCCGGTTTATAGGAAATATCTAGCCATACATGATCGGAAGAGTTCTTAAGCATCTCTTCATGAATCGCCCTTGCTACAATATCTCTAGGGGCTAAGGAGCCCATTTCATGATAATTATCCATGAATTCATTCTTAAATCTGTTAAGAAGCTTTCCTCCTTCGCCCCTTATACTTTCAGAAATAAGAAATCGTTCGTTGGACGATTTATTGTAAAGAGTAGTAGGATGAAACTGCACATATTCCATGTTAAGAAGTTTGGCCCCTGCCAGGTTTGCCATAGTATATCCGTCTCCTCTGGCTGTTTCAGGATTGGATGTATGCAAATATATCTGCCCCAATCCCCCGGTAGCAAGAACGGTTTCTTTGGCAATTATAGAAAACACTTTTCCCTTTTTCTGATCGTACACGTATGCACCAATGCAGGCGGGTTCACGGTAAATATCAAGTGAATTTGTTGAGTGATGTGATAGAGTCAAAAGATCGATAGCGGTTGTTTCTGTCATTATCCTTATATTTTCTTTTGATTCAAGATAATTAATAAAATGTTTCTCTATTGCTTCGCCGGTGTAGTCACCGATATGGAGAATTCTTCTTGTTGAATGCCCTCCCTCTTCCGTTAGGTCAAATGATCCGTTTGAATTCATATCGAATTTAATCCCTACTTCATCGATCAGAATTTTCTTAACCAGTTTCGGACCCCATTCGATCAAATTTTCAACCGCTTTAATATTACATAGAGAGTCTCCGGCTGAAATTATGTCGGCCTTGAGCTTCTCAGGGGAATCTTGATCGGATGTATAGATAATTCCACCCTGCGCATAATAACTCGAAGAAATTTCCGGTTTTTTTGCACGGGTTATAAGGCATGTATCTATTCCGGCTTTTGAAAGTTCAAGTGCCGTAGCCAACCCGGCAAGTCCCGTTCCAATTACCAGACAGTCTGTATGTATTTTTTCCATCAAACTATAAAATTCAGGAATAAAATTCCAATGAAATATCTACGGCCCTTGGCGAATGGGTTAAAGCACCTACCGATATATAGTCAACCTTAAGAGTCGAGAGTTTTTTAATTTTTTCAAGCTTTACACCGCCTGATATCTCAATTTTTGTCCTATTTCCTATCAATTTAACCGCTTTTTTCATCATTGCAAAGCTCATATTATCCAGCATTATTATATCTGCCCTGGCGTCCAGGGCCTCTTTTACTTCATTTAGGTTTTTTGTTTCCACTTCAATCTTTGCCGATACTTTTCTTTTTCTTAAAGTTTTAACCGCGGCAGATATTGAACCCGCTCCCTCTATATGATTATCCTTAATCATAATTCCGTCGTAAAGTCCCATTCGGTGATTTGTGCCCCCGCCTGTCTTGACGGCATACTTTTCAAATTCCCTGAGCAGAGGTGTTGTCTTTCTGGTATCGGTAATCTTTACTTTTTTACTGGAAAGTTGACCTACGTATCTGTTTGTCAAAGTAGCTATCCCTGAAAGCCTTTGAATAAAGTTCAGTGACACTCTTTCGCAGATAAGCATATTTTTCAGACTTCCGCTTAAAAAACAAATCTTCTGATGCTTTTTAACTCTTTGACCGTCCTTTTTTAGCCATTTAAAACTGATCCTTTCCCCTAAAGTTCTGAACGTCTGTTCAAAAACCCTTCTGCCTGCCAACACCAGATCTTCTTTAGCATATAGGTATGCTTTTACATTCCTGTCTTTAATAAAAACGGCCTGGGTTGTTAAATCCCCGGGTCCTATATCTTCTTTAAGTGCCTGTTTAACAACTCTTTTTATGGACTGATTTAAACCCTTCAACTAAACCTCCAGCATTCTTTTTAATGCTAAAGCGGCCTCGTTTCTGATCTCTTCGGGTAGTTCAATATGCTCAAAACTTTCAATATTTGCAATGACATTATAGAGCTTTTCCGGTGTAATTCTGTACATAGTAGGACAGAGCGATCTTTTAAGCTCGATAACAGTTTTATCCGGATTTTCTTTGGCCAGTCTTGAAACAAGGTTAATTTCGGTACCGACTGCTACGGTTGATCCTTTTGGGGCATTTTTAACGTAATCGGCAATAAATCCCGTTGAGCCCGTTTCATCGCTTAACTTAACGACTTCCTGGGGACATTCCGGATGAACGACTACTTTTACGCCCGGATATTTTTTTCTTACATCTTCTACGTGTTGCGGCTTGAAAAAAGTATGAACATGGCAGTATCCGTCCCAAAGAATAATTTTTGCCTTTTCAATGTCTTTTTTACTGTTTGAGCCCAGTTCTTCTGAGGGTCTGAATACAACCATTTCATCTGGCTCTATTCCCATTTTAGCGGCCGTGTTCCTGCCTAAATGCTGATCGGGAAAGAAAAAGAGTTTCTTAGCCTTTTTAAAACCGTACTTCATTGCATTCATGGCATTTGAGGAAGTACACACAAGCCCGCCTTTAGAACCGCAAAAAGCCTTTAAATCAGCTCCCGAATTAATATATGTTAAGGGCATTAACTGATTAATATCGATAACCTTAGCTAATTCTTCCCAGGCAACAGTCACATCATCATAATTGGCAGAATCTGCAAGCGGACAACCTGCCTGTGCGTCAGGATGCAGTACTTTTTGATTCTGACCGCAAAGAATTGCAGCTGCTTCAGCCATAAATCTTACACCGCAAAAGACTATATATTTGACACCCTTTTGCTGCGCTGAGGTTTTAGCCAGATAGTATGAATCTCCTATCAGATCGGACACGTTTATTATTTCTTGCCTTTGATAGTTATGGCCTAAAATAACCAAGTGACCGGCGAGCAATTTCTTAAGCTTTATTATTTCATCATGATAATTCATGATTATTTCCTTTTGATTTACAAAGCCTTATCCTGCAAGCTTTATAATATTAAATAAAATAAAGTCAACCCCAAGGTTTATATACGTTTATTTTTATGATATAAAAAAAGCTATTTATAAGAACCTTGCGCAAATAAGGGATTTAATATGAAAAAGAAAAAGTCGATTAAAACATCAAAAAAACCGGCTGCAAAAAAGACAAAGTCAAAAACCGCCGAAAAAATGACATTAAGATGCAACCCCGATATTGTATTTAGAGAAGAAGGAAAGGAAGCTTTACTGTTTGATCCTTCAACAGGCTCAATAAAGGTCCTTAACTATGTCGGAAAGATGATTTGGAAACTGCTCAACGGCAAAAACACAAAAGAGGACATACAGCAAAAAATAGAAAAAAAGTTCAAAGATGCCGGTTCAAAAACAATCAGCAAGGATTTAACCAATTTTCTAAAATCCCTGGAAGGATACGGTTATCTTGGCAAGGAGCTGTAAAACAGAAGGAAATCTTCCTTCATTAAACTGCCTCTATATAAACCCCACCAAATACTGCAATTTGATGTGTAAACACTGCTGGATTGCTCCGGGATTTATGAAAACCTCACCTCCCAGAGGTGAAACCGATCTTAGACTGATCAAAAAGTCTATGCGTGAAGGGATTAAACTGGGCCTTACGAGCATTAAGCTTACAGGGGGAGAACCCCTTCTTTCAAAAGACGTAATCAAAATTATAAAATACGCAAGGGGCAAAAAGCTCGGAGTTTCTATTGAGTCAAACGGAACGCTTATTGACCGGAAAATGGTTGACTTGCTTGAAAAACTAAAAGTAGCTTTTGTTTCAGTCAGCCTCGATTCTACAACTGCCGGACTTCACGATGATTTTAGGTGCGTTAAGGGGTCGTTTAATGCTGCCGTTACAGGGCTTAAGAATCTTGTTAAACACAAAATACCTAATCAAATAATATTCTCGCTGACCAGGAAGAATAAAAATGAGCTGTTTAAAATGCCCGCTTTTGCAAAAAAGTTAGGTGCAGGGAGTCTAAAAATAAATGTAATCTCCCCTATTGCCCGTGCAAAGGTTATGCAGAAAAAAGGTGAACTTCTGAGTATCCGTGAAAACATAGAGATTTACAAAAAGTTTGAAAAGAGATTCTCAACTAATAAAACTAAGAAATTAAGAGTCTTTTACGACATACCCCACGTATTCAAAAGCCTTGATGTAATTAAAGACAGGTCCAACCTTTCAAGATGCACAATTCATAACATACTGGGAATTCTGCCTGACGGACTCGTATCTATATGCGGAATAGGATTTATAATAAAAGATACAATCTTAGGAGATCTATCCAGACAGTCCTTAAAGGATATCTGGGAAAACGCACCTTTTTTAAAGAAAATTCGAAAAGACATTCCTAAAAATCTAAAAGGCGTGTGCGCGTCATGCCTTTTTAAAAATTTATGCCTTGGTAAATGTCTGGCTCAAACCGTTTACGAAACAAAAAAACATAATCTTCCGTTCAGCTTTTGCGATCAGGCTCAAAAAGAAGGCTTATTCCCGCGCTCCAGAACAGTCCCTAAATCATGGCTTAAAACTTCAAATAAATCCCGTTAACTTTAGTTAACATTGTTGTAAACTTTTCTTCTCTTAAATTCAGATCTGATTAGAGTATTGTAATCAAACAGTTAGCAAAATATTTTAATTATAATTTTTAGAATTAACCGTTATGTGTAACCAAATATCTGAACTTTTCATTGAAATCACTTCAATATAGATCAAAGATAATTTTTAAAAATCAATATAAGGAAATATTCTATTTGTTTCTATTACTTAGATCATTAATGAAAATTTTAAACTATCGCTTGAATTGGCATGTAAAATGCTTAAAAGTAAAGCAAGAAGGTTAGGTTTAAGAAGGAGGATAAGTGACCTGCGAAAGGGGCGGTACCTTAAATGGTACCGTCCCTTTACTTTAATGGGAAATTAAGTTGGCAAATTAATATGAAATATGGAAAATTTACAAAAATTAATTTATAAATCAGAATAAACAGACCGTAAACTCTTACCGGACAAGAATTTAAAAAAACGTAACATTTCTTCCCTCAAAATTGCAAACTTTTCTTTACAGTGGATTTCTTTTTACAAAACCGAAATTAGTATAACTTAATCAAGAGTTTAGCGGCAATTTTAATCAATATTTCGCAGTTTTGATTTTATATATAATAGAATTGAATCAATATCATCCAACAAAAGTTTACAGTTCTTAAATTTAATCTTTTTTTTTAAAATCTAATATCTGCTTCAAAGACATTATTTTTAAGCTTTAATTCATCAATTCAGTGCGTTACGTCCATTGTTTCTGGAAAAAACTAAATTGCGCAAAAATGGTATGCAATCTGCAAACCTATCTCTTGACCTGATACGAAAATTAACCTTTAAGGGAGGAAATCATGGAAAAATCCAAACTTTTTTATTTATTAACAGCTGGAGTATTTCTAATAGCTCTTCTAATTGGATGTTCCGGCCCGGACGGTGATAATGAGTTAGCAACTGAACAGGCCTATCTTTTTTCATTTAGTGATGTTTCACTTGATGCCGATTCAAACTCAATCACTACCGCTGAGATGAAAGAGATAGAAATCAACGAAGAGATATTACCTGTCTGTAGAATCGGATATCATCTTGAGCTGGTTGAGTATGAAGTGACAATTGATAACAGCGCTGACAGCGTAGCTTTTAGAGTTTCAGATTCGGAAATTTCAGCCGAGTCCGACTTGGGATCAAAAACCGTTAAACGATATAAATGGGAATGCGTTAAGGATCCCGTAGATCCTTTAGAAGCCATGAGGAGACAGTGTGAGATAATTGAAGGAGGGAAATTTGTTAAAAAATGTTCATTTGGGCCTATTGACGCCGAGGAAACAAGCCAAGACAATGAATTTGATATAATGTTTAACAACATAGACAGTACTGCAGAAATACACTGTGACTATGTTTGCATAAAAGAAGTAGTAATAGATCCATGTGAAAAAGCCGGCGGTCATTGGGAAACGGTAACCAGCTGTCACTGGGAATATTATGATGAAATCGCAACTGAAGAGGCAAGCTCCGCCGAGGCTTTCATGTCTTTAGATGATACTAACAGGAAAAAAGTATGTGAAACCGAAAGAAAATGTGTAATTCCGAAAAATGAAAAAACAGCAAAGGAAATCTGCGAAGAAAACGGCGGAACATGGCTGCCTCCGATAACTCCCGTTAATGAAACTTCCCAGGAGGAGTATTCTGCGACCTTTAAT
>CAYYBZ010000080.1:0-7728 GCA_964470285.1 uncultured Oligoflexia bacterium | reverse complement strand
CAGTTTATAGATGCTCACGAAGAAACCGAAAAATATACTGAAGAAATATTCTTTAACCATTATAAGGTTCTAAAGAATTTAAAAAGAGAGGATGAAGCGGTAGGTTTTCTTAACAAGGCTTACAGCATTGTTAAGCAGCATGAGGACCAGATTAAAAATGCTGAATTCAGAAAAAGCTTTATAGAAAACATAAGACTAAACAGGAATATAATTGATGAAAAGGAAAAGCTCTAATGTCTGATCCCCGCCTGAACGTTTATAGTGTTCAAACCTCGATACACGGAGAACTGCCTTTTCAGGGTCTGCCTGTCTGTATTGTAAGGCTTTCAGGGTGTTCCTCTAAGTGTAGAGACTGTGATTCTGAAAAAAGCTTAAGCGGAAAACATAAAAGAATAACTGCCGATCAGATAGTTAGGAAAATTACAAAAGAAAGAATTAAAAGCGTCCTGATAACCGGTGGAGAGCCTTTGGAGCAAAATCAGTCGATTGAGCTTATGAGGCGTCTTATTAAATTTGGATACAAAGTTACCCTGGAAACAAACGGATCATTGCCGGTAAAGCGTGTTCCCAGAAAAGCTACAATTGTAATGGACATAAAGGTTCCTTCTCAAAAATCAAAAAATAAAACCCTTAAATCAAATTTCAAATATCTGAAAAAAACAGACCTTATAAAAATTGTAGTTGCAAATGAAAAAGATTATAAATGGGCCAAAAAATTTATATCAGATCATTTATCCGAGATTCTATGCGAAGTGGTTTTTTCATGCATTTATGGTAAAATTTCTCCCAAAAGACTTGCTCGACTTCTGATAAAAGATAAATCAAAAAACCGTATGCAGATTCAACTGCACAAATACCTGGGAATGAAATGAATAGAGCTATTTCACTGTTAAGCGGAGGAATGGATTCACTAGTTTCACTGGCAATTGCGCTTAAGGACTATGAAGTCTATCCTCTGCATGTAAATTACAGACACAGAACAGAGAAAAAAGAATTTGAATCCTTTGAAAAAATCACCCGGCATTACGGACTTAAGAAAAAGCTAATCGCAGATATAGACTATTTAAGAAAGATAGGAGGATCAAGCCTGACTGACCTCTCGATTAAGCCAGAAAGCGGAGCTCCTGTAGAAAATGTTATCCCGTCTTCATATGTCCCATTCAGAAATACGCATCTTTTGTCTATAGCCGTATCGTATGCGGAAGTTATTGATGCGCAGGTAATTTTTATCGGAGTGGTGGAGAACGATTCATCCGGTTACCCTGACTGCAGAAAGGATTACATAGAGCAATTTAACCGGCTTATCATGTACGGTTCAAAAAAAAATTCTAAAATTAAAGTAAACGCGCCCTTGATTGAAATGAAAAAGGAAGAAATAATAAGAAAGGGCATTGAGTTGAATGTTCCTTTCGAACATACATGGTCATGTTATACTGAGAATGATCTGGCATGCGGAGAATGTCAGAGCTGTTATTTAAGATTAAAGGCATTTGAAGAAGCCGGAATAAGCGATCCTGTTAAATATAGGTAGGTGGAAATATGGCTATTGAAGAAATAAACTGGGGTAAATTTATAAATATGCGAAAAATTGCCCAGGGAGGAATGGCCGAAATATTTAAGGCTTACGCCCCGACAACGGGCGGGAAAAAAAGACTGGTAGCCATAAAAAGAATTTTACCCCAGTATTCAAGGGACGAAGATTTTGTAACTTTGCTTACCGATGAATCCAAGCTTATGGTTACCTTGAATCATCCTAACATTGTTCCCGTAATAGAATTCGGTGCAGTGGATGACAACTACTATCTGGCATTGGAATACGTCAACGGAAAAAATCTTAAAGATATCTTAATCGCGTGTGAAGAGAGAAAGGTCCAAATACCGCTGGAGATTTGCGCCATCATAATGAGAGAGATAGCCCAGGGCCTTGACTACGCACATCGCAAGAAGAGCAGGAAGGGAAAAGACCTTAATATAATTCATCGTGATATTTCTCCGACAAATGTTTTAATTTCTTATCAGGGAGAAGTAAAAATCGTGGATTTTGGAATAGCAAAGGCTTCATCGCATTCTCATGTCACGAGAACAGGAGTTATCAGGGGAAAGATGGGATATATGTCACCGGAACAGACTAGATCCTACTTTGATATTGATGCAAGAAGCGATATTTATTCAGCCGGTATTTTACTTTTTGAAATGGTTACAGGTGAAAAACTCTTTTCAGCAGGTAATATAAACGAAGCAATAAAAATGGTCAGAAGAGGGGATATCCCTTCACCGTCCGCTTTCAGAAAAGAACTTCCACCTTTTCTGGAGGGTATCATTCTGGGTGCGTTAAAGCAGGATGTTAACGAAAGAATTCAAACCGCCGCCGTTTTACGGGATATGCTTAATGAATTCCTGGCCGGAGTCGCCGTTAAAAGAGCGTCAAGCAGAGTCTGCTCAACAGACGAACTGGCTTATTATGTTCAGGACCTTTTTCCTTACGAATACTCAATTGCAAAAAAGGGGATCGGCAAAGCTATGCGCCCCAAACTGACACCTGTGCCCGAAAAGGGAGAGGAACTGGAGCATTCTCAGCCGGGTATAGACGGAACAATTAAAAGCCTTGCTACAAATGTAGGTTACGATAAAAAAATACTTCAAGCACGTCGTGAGCAGGAAGTGGATTATTCTTTTGTTAAAAGAGTTTTTAGAAACAAGATTTTTGCATTCAGGCCCTATCAAATATATCTGTTTGCTGTTGTACTTCTTATATTCATGGTTTTTTTAACAGACGTTTATATAAGACCCAGAATGGGTAAACCGGTTGAGGGTCCTCCGGTAACGATGAGATATGCCAGGATAAGGATTAATTCAGAACCTGAAGGGGCATCGGTCTGGTTTAACGGGTTACCGCTTAAGGAAAAGACACCCGTTGATTCCATTAATGCACCTATTAACCGACTTAGCCTGGTAAGACTTGAAAAAGAAGGCTATAAAACCGAGATTATTTCCTTAAACCCTGAAAAAACATCGGGCGAGACTGTGAAAGCGATTCTTGAGAAGCTCTCATCAGGAGACTGAGAAGTGGTTGTTTTTTCTGATCCTCCCGGTGCGGACATCATACTTGATGATTTTCATACAAACAGAAAAACTCCGGTTGTTCTTAAAAACATTAAAATTGGTCAAAGGCACAGTATTATTTTGAAAATGAAGGGATACGGCCAAAGCTATGTCGATTTTGAAATAGATGACTCAGCAAAGAAGCTGGTGGATGTAACTTTAACCAAGCCTTAACACATCATTAGTTTATCAAAGGGTAATTAACCGAGAATTTCCAGAATGCATCTTTTCTTGCTTTTTGCCGAAGCCGATTCGAGAAGCGTTCTTATTGCTTTAGCGGTTTTCCCGCCTTTACCGATTACTTTTCCCAGGTCGGAAGAGTTCACTTTTAATTCGAAGATATGACATTTCTGAGAATGTAATTCCTTTATGTCTATATCATCGGGAGCATCAACTAAAGCGGTAACTATTGATCTGAGAAGCTTTTTAATGTTTTCATCCATATTCGCTAAAAGAAATAATAGTTATTAAAAAGCCTTTATGCAACAACAAAACAATAACTCTAAGAAGCCGAATTTATTAGATTAATATGAATGCATAGTTAATAATCGTTGCATTTCATGCTGTGAGTTATAAAATTCCACCCGTGAAGAGTACAAAAACTAAAGAATTTTCGCATGAACTTAAGAAGAAAGTACTGGTTTGTGACGGTGCGATGGGCACCATGCTGTATGCAAGGGGAATATATTTAAACAAGTGTTTCGACGAGTTAAATATTACAAACCCTTCAATAGTCGAAGGAATTCACAATTCTTATGTCAAAGCAGGCGCCGATATTATTGAAACTAATACTTTCGGTGCGAACAGATTCAGGCTTTTGACATTCGGCCTTGAAAAGAAAATTAAAGAAATAAATATAAGAGGTGCTCAAATTGCCTGTAAAAGTGCCGGTAACGACTGTTATGTTGCAGGATCAATAGGGCCGATTAACGCACATTTAAAGCCTGTGGGCGGAATTTCCAGAGACGAGTTAATGGACATTTACCGTGAGCAGGTTTCCTGTTTGATTGAAGGCGGAGTTGACATACTCATGTTTGAAACGTTTCCGGGTATTGAAATGTTAAAATATGCGGTAAAAGCGGCAAGAGAAATTACCGAAATTCCAATAGTAGCGCAGATTACATTTAACGATTTTGGAAGCACCCTTCACGAGGAATCTCCTGAAATGGTTTCAAAAGAGCTTGATTCCTGCGCAATAGATGTTTTAGGTGCGAACTGTTCTGTAGGTCCGAGTGTTATGCTTGAAAGCCTTATCGAAATGAGAGAGCATACGGAAATTCCGCTGGCCGCCCAGCCCAATGCCGGACTTCCTAAAATTGTTGACGGGCGCTTTATCTATCTTTGTTCTCCCGAGTATATGGCGGAGTATGCAAAAAGATTCATACAGAACGGAGTTAATCTTGTAGGGGGTTGCTGCGGAACTACCCCTGATCATATAAAAGCCATAGTTTGAGCCGTTAAAGCCCTTTCTCCGGGTCAGTTTACCCCTAAAAAAAAAGAAACAGTAACCCTAAAGGAAGATAGAACAGAACAGATAGAAATCCCGGATGAACGGAAATCCCGATTTGCAGCAAAAATTGTAAAGGGTGAATTCGTAAAATGTATAGAGATTGACCCGCCAAAGGGAGCATCTTCCATAGAAGTAATTGAGTGGATTTCAAAACTTAAGCAAAACGGCATTGATGCCGTCAACATTGCCGACGGTCCGAGAGCTACTGCACGGATGAGTCCTATAGCTCTTGCAAGCATAATCGGTTCGACCTCTGATATTGAAGTTATACTTCATTTCTGTTGCCGGGACAGAAACATGCTGGGAATGCAAAGCGATCTTTTAGGTGCCGGGGCCTTGGGAATAAGAAACATACTTGCAGTAACAGGAGATCCTCCGAAACTGGGGGATTATCCGGATGCAACCGCCGTCTTTGATGTGGATTCTATAGGTCTTCTTAAGATTGCTTCAAATCTTAATAACGCGAAGGATATTGCGGGTAATGACATAGGAACGCCTACATCATTTTATCTCGGAGTGGGACTAAACCCCGGAGCCATTAATATTGAAGAAGAGATTAAAAGATTTGAGCTGAAAATTAAACAGGGTGCGAGATTTGCGATGACTCAGCCCGTTTTTGACGTAAAGCTTTTAAAGACTGCATTAAAAAGGATTGAGAGTTTTAAAATCCCAGTTTTAGCGGGAATTCTGCCTCTTTATAATCTGAAAAATGCAGAGTTTTTATCTAATGAAGTTCCGGGCATGGAAGTACCTGAAACAATATTAAAAAGAATGAGGGAAAACCCTACAGGGGAAAATGCAAGAAATGAGGGCATTAAAATTGCCAAAGAATCGCTTAAGGAATGCTTGGATATGGTTCAGGGGGTTTATATTATGCCTCCTTTTGGAAAGTATGAGCTGGCGTTAAACGTCCTTGAGGGAATTTAGACCGCTTTCTAATTAAATTTGGGTAATTTATTTTTAATATGAGATAATATTATATTGTATAAAATAGGATTCTGAAAAAGTATAATGATTAAAGTAGTAATTTTTCTTGTATCTCTAACGGGGGCTTTTCTTTACAGCGAAGATCTTTTTGCATGGGGTCCTTTCATGCATCTTAACCTGGGTCTTTCTGTTATAGACAACCTAAGAATTCTCTCAGGAGAAACCGCAAGGATTATTGCGGCCAATACCGGTCAATTTCTATACGGTTGTGTAGGAGCAGATATCATTCAGGCCAAAAGAATGCTCAAATACATGTACAATTGCCATAACTGGGAGAACGGTCTTAAACTTTTAAGAAGTGCTAAAAGTAATCCCTTAAAGGCTTTTGCTTACGGTTATCTGGGACATCTTGCTGCAGATATCATTGCCCATAACTGTTTTGTTCCTCAAAAGATTATCGAGACTTTCGAAAAGAGAGGTTTTAAGCATTTTTTCTGGGAGATCAGGTTCGATGCCTATATGTTTGACGATAGAATAGATAGCGCCTTAAAAGAAATATTAAATTCAAGCCACCGAGAAGAAGACGATTTAATGAACGATCTTTTAAGAACTGCCGTTTTTTCATTTAAAACGAATAAAAGAATTTTTTCGGGGCTTCTTGTAGTCCAGGGTCTGAAAAAATGGCGAAAGTCCATGCAGGAAATTTATACAAGAAACAATTTTCATATAGATCCTGAAGAAATTAAGAAATATTTTAATCTTTCAATGGATGCGATGCTTAGTCTTTTAATAGATTTTAAAAATTCAAAATATATGAAATTTGATCCGACAGGAAACGAGCAGATTGCAAAAGCCCGGAAATTTGCCCGTGAGCTGAGAAAAGAATCCAGAAAAATAAAAGACAGGGACGCGGTTCCCGAATTAATTGAGAAAATTGAACAGTTTAAAACTAATTGTCTGGGTTAGATATATGGAAGGCTGCATATACGATTATATTATAGAATATCTCGAAAATGCTAAGTCGGCAGGAATAAGATATATTCCGTCACTGAAACCCGATTTACAAGGACCTGTGCAAATCAGTTTGAGAGATAAGCTAAAAGCACTTAAGGATCTTAAGAATGACTTTGTCGATAAATGTTCAAAGTGTTCACTTCATTCAGCAAGAAAAAATACGGTTTTCGGCGAAGGAAACCATGATGCCGTTTTAATGTTTATAGGTGAGGCTCCTGGTGAGGACGAGGATAAACTGGGAAGACCTTTTGTCGGAAAAGCGGGGCGGCTTCTTACAAAAATCATTGAAGCAATCGATCTTAGAAGGGAAGATGTTTACATAGCAAATATACTGAAATGCAGACCTCCATTTAACCGAGATCCCGATGAAAAGGAAATGAAGATGTGCATGGATTATCTTCAAAAACAGATTGAAATAATAAAGCCTTCGATTATCTGCGCGCTCGGAAGAATGGCAGCCCAGGCATTACTTAAAACCGAATCGAGTATTTCAAAGATACGCGGGAGATTTCATACTGTTAACGGCATAAAAATAATGCCGACCTTTCATCCCTCTTATCTTTTGAGAAACCCTTCCCAGAAACGACCCGTATGGGAAGATATGAAAATGATCAGAAAAGAGCATTCTCAAATCGTAAGAGGTAGAAAGGCAAAGGTGTAAGGCTTAAATGAAGAAGGTATTTTTTATTATTCTTTTTGCAGTATCTGTGGGATTTGTTCTGGCCAGTAATTTTACTTCCTTCAGAGAATTTAAGAAATTTCCGTTAAACCGACTTAAAACGGAACGATTGGAATATAAAAAAGTAATAAACGGGATAGAGGAAAAGATAAGCCTGGAAGAAGCAGTATCTGATGATTTGAAGCTTGAACTGGAACAGAGAAGCAAAACTCTTGAAATGATTGAAAATGAGATGATTCTCAAGAAATATCATCTCGATCCTATTGCAGCCATAATGATTCTGTTCTCTGCAATCGGCATTTTTGCCGTATTTTTCAAGAATATTTTTAAGGTTTCAGTCCATACAAAGGACGAGATAGTAAGCGAAATGGAAATAGATGAAGAAACTCCAAGAGAGTTATACGTCGACGAATATGAGTTTGAAAGAAAAGCCGAAGAGGGTTTTAAAACAAAGAGAGAGGCGGTCAACTGGCTCAAAAGCGACCCCCTTTTAACA
>CAYYBZ010000079.1:0-7774 GCA_964470285.1 uncultured Oligoflexia bacterium | reverse complement strand
TCTTTTAGTTTAGCATTACTCTTTTTATTGAGTACTTTTTTGTTTTTAACAAGCGATGAATCAATAACAGCCAGCAACTTTACCTTGTCTACATCACCGCCGACATACGGCAAAAGCTCCACTGCCTTATCAGGTTTTCCTGCGTCGGCATAAGCATATGCCGCCAATTTAAGATTCTGTGTTTTGTAATGTGAATTCTGTTTCATTACAATTTCCAGCAAATCGTCTAAGCTCTTTAAAAGCGATTTAGAATCTTGTAATTTTACAATGCTTTGCAAAATACTTACAAAATCATATTGATTGGAATCCTGAGTATAAAGATTTCTATTATTTAGAATATGCTTTACCGTATCCTTTATTAAGGAAACAGCCTTTTTCTTTTCACCGGCTTTCTCATATGCTAAGGCAACCTTGCTTATAACATTATATTTCTTAATCTCCTTGGGTATCTCTAATGCTGTTTTTAGCGCCTTTTGATGATTATTTTTCTCCAGATAAGACTGTGCCAGCGACATAAACCAGCTTGTTTTAAAACGGTTCAAATCACTGTTTCGCAATATTTCTTCAGCCTTTTCAGGTTGAGAATTATTAAGCATTTTACCTGCAACAGTCAATACCACCCTGTTTCTTCTGCTCTTTTTATCAACTTTCTTTGCTATTATGAGTGCATCATTATACTGTCCCGCCTTGGCACATTCCTGGGCAACGGCTCTAATCAATTTTTGCTTTCTCTTTCTAAAATAAGGCTCTATATCCCCTATCATTTCCCCGCATTCGTTGAAATGATTATAGTATTCCTTTGCAAAGGGTTTAAGCATGGTTGAAAAAGTAATTTCTTTTAGATTTCCGGCTAAATTCAGAGCCTCTTTTTTTATTTTAACTGCTCTACCCGTTAAACCAGTTTGCCTGAACCTCCTTGCAACCTCAAATCTCATTTCAACAGGAAACATCGGATTTGTCGCCCGGTCAAACTCTTTAAATAATCTTTCAATCTCTTTAATTAATTTTTTTTGTTTTTTATCATTGATAAACCTTTCAAAAGCTGCTCTCATTAAATAAATTGCCCTTATGGCCCTTAGCCGGTTTCTCAGTTTTTCATTTTTACGCCAGCCGGGATAATGATAGTCATTATATCTGTCGTAATAATATAGTGCCGTTATGTGCTTTTCATTCCTGCTGTAGTAATCGAACAGGGTCCCCGTATTTGTCGGAAAATGTTTTTTATACTTTTTCAAAAGCGAATCGACAGCGTTAAAATCAGGATTGTTTTTTGAAAAAGACCTGACGATATTTTCAAAGGCCTTTGCCCTTTGAGACCCCGCAAAGCCGTAAAGCGAATGCGTCTTTAACCTTTTATCGGAGAATTTTTCGAGCATTTTAAATGCGTTCCCGTAATCACTGTTATCTAAATACTTTTCAAAAATGCTCATCCACCCTTTGCTTATATCGCCCTGGGATTTAAACTTTGCGGCAATTTCAAACGCCTTTTCATAATCTTCAAAGAGAAGATAGGATTTCAGAATCGAATGTTTTGAATAATTCTTTTGTAAAGCATCTTTTAGAAATTTGTACGCTCTTTTCTTTAAGTTTCTGTGTTTGTAAATCATGCTAACATCATAAGGCATGCTTGTATTTTTGATTCTTGAGAGGTATTGAAGCATTATATCGTAAGGGTCGGAATGCATAATAGGATTTTTTTGAGCGCACGATGCTACAGAATCGTTATTGAAAACAGATAAAACAAGAAAGATGTTTATCAAAAATACAAAACGCATTATGTCTGTCCCGCTTTAATCAAAGCAGTATTCCCGCAATCGTAGCGGTGAGCCATGAGGCTATCGCTCCTCCGACCATTGCCTTTACGCCAACTTTTGCAAGATCTGTTTTTCTACCTGGTGCTAAAGCGCTTATTCCCCCGATTTGAATTCCAATCGAGCCGAAATTTGCGAAACCGCACAGGGCATAGGTTGCGATGATTATCGCCCGTTCATTCAAAACTTTTGTCTGAATATAAACGCCCAGTGTTCCATACGCTACAAATTCATTTAAAGACACCTTAATTCCCAAAAGATTTCCCACAATCCCTGCATATTTCCACGGAACGCCCATAAGCCAGGCCAAAGGCGATAAAATCCATCCAAAAAGTGTTTGCAGAGATCCGGGGAATATTCCCTTGTATTCTCCTACGGCCGGAGTCATACCGCTTGCTGCGTACTCGAAGTATTCACCGTTGAGCAGTTTATAGTCTATGTAGTAGTCCAGACCGTTAAGTATCACGTCAACAAGGGCTATAAGAGCTATAAACCCTATAAGCATTGCTCCGACGTTTACAGCAAGCTTTAATCCGTCAATAATTCCGTTTGCCGTGGCCTCAACCACATTAGCTCCGGCTTTAACGGTGGGCATTTTGGCTTCACCTGAGGTTTGCGAAACCTCGGTCTCGGGATAAATCATTTTACCTACAACTAAGGCTGCGGGAGCACTCATTACCGTAGCTGCTATGAGGTGGTCGGCAGGTACCCCCATCGCAATGTAACCTGCTAAAACCCCCCCGGCAATGGTTGCAAAGCCCCCTACCATAATTGTCGTAAGCTCTGATTTTGTCATCCCGTCTAAAAAGGGTTTTATTAAAAGGGGCGCTTCGGTTTGACCTACAAAAATATTGGCGCTGCATGAAAGCGTTTCGGCTCCGCTTGTGCCTATCGTCCACTTCATAAATTTTGCCAAAGCTTCAATTACTTTCTGCATAATTCCCAGATAGTAAAGAATGCTTATAAACGCCGAGAAAAAGATTATTGTTGGAAGAATCTTGAATGCAAATTGAAAGCCGAAACCCGGCCAGACAGAATCTTTGGAAACAAAAAAGAATTTGGAATCCACCAGGTTTCCAAAAAGAAATTTGGCTCCGAAATCCGAAAGAGAAAGAAAAACCGAAACTTTATCCGCCAAACTCTGGAAAATAACCCTTCCGTATAAACCGTATGCTACCAATGTCACGAAACCGGCTATGAAAAATATTGCGGTAGCATATTTCTGAAATTCGCGCTTCCACTTAAACAGCCAGTTAATTACCATGAATAAAAGCGCAATCAGAACCGGATAAACAACTAAACTTTTAGGCAGAAGATATAGAAGCTGTGCCGTTAATGCGCTTACACCCAGGATTACAAACCATGAAAGCCATGTTTTTCCGAATCTCTTGCTCTCATTTTGTAAGACGTAAACGAGAAGAAGCAGTACAAGGATTCCCATTCCGACAAAGCTCAGGTAGTCATGCCTTAAAACTATCATTGCGAAAACAAACTGAAGACCCAATCCCCAGATCATAACCCTTGGACGGATTTTAAGCCTGTTATTTGATATAAGAAAAGCTATTCCAAGCAGGGCTAAAAGACCCAGAATTCCAACCAGTCTCATATTGCCTCCCCTGATTAACAGTTTGAGCGCTTCGCGAAACCGACACGTACTGATATTCTATTAAAATAGAGGGAATTGGCAATAAAATCCGGGTAGTACTTTTTTATGAGCCGGGAACCTGCTTAGGCTCAAAAAAAGTACTGCCCGGATTTTAGTAAAAGCGTTTTGTTGCTAGTGTTACCTCTTTTTCCTTAAATCCTTTGCCATCTCTTTGATTTCGGCTAGATCTCTGACCATGGCGCTCCAGCCGTACCATAGTGCATAATCGGGGTTATTGTGGAATACGCCCTGAAATGCCCTCATTCTATGCTTAAGATGCATTTCGAAAAGCTTCTGTTCAATTAATGTCGGAGCATCATGGAAATATAGTAAATCCGGGAAAGGATGTGCATAGCCCTTAGGTTGCTTGATTATTTTATCTTTGTACAGATTGGCTATTATTCTTATAGCCTGAGCTAAAAGATGATCAACCTTTTGAATCATTTCATCGCCCTTATCAAGTTCACCCTTTGCAAAGTTTTCTGAATGGCATTCACTGCAAACTTTGATCATTTTATTTCTTTCCTTATCGAAGGACTCTTTATCAAGCCTGGCAACATCGGCTGCCTTAACTACATCAAGCCTTCCGGTTGGATTTCCTTTAGGATCAAGAACTCCCAGTGCCTGAAGAATTGTAATCTGATCGTCCTTCCACTGTTTGTCTTTGGGCAGAGGAAGTCTTACCGCCAAAAATCCCCATGCCGTTCTTACTTCATGATTGCCTCTGGACATGTGGCAATCCTGGCATGTAGGAGCCGCTGCGGTTTGCGGGATGATTCCTTTCTGTTTAAGATCGTGTCTTACGCCGTGTTTGGAAGACGAATACATTTCATATTGGGGATGGTCAAATCCCATATGGCATGTACGGCAGGCTTCGGGTTGAGAAGCCTCTTTTTTTGAGAACAGATGTCTTGTATGACAGGCATCGCATGAAGCGACTCCGAATCTCTGCCCTTTGTCTTTTAATTCCTTTATTTCCTCTTTAGATTTAATGCCCAGTTTGTGGCAGCCTCCGCAACCCTTCATGCCTTCATTTAAGGCCATGGGAAGAGCATGAGTAGTCGGCATTGCCTTTAACGCAGCCCATGCCAGAGCATGCTTTCCCTTTTTAAACTGGGCTACCTGATCGGGATGGCAGTTATTGCATGTTTCAGGTGTAGGAATATCCACTTTATGTACATCTTTTTCCGATTTATGATTTTCACCGTGACATACATCACAGCTGATTCCCGATTTTTTATGGGATGAATTTCCCCAGTCATCAACTATACCCGGAGTTATCTTTTTATGACATTTCACACATTTATTTCCTGCTATTGCCGTCAAAGACATAAACATAAAAAAGGAGAACAAAATAAAGACGAGCCGGAATTTAAACTTCATAAAAAACTCCTTAAGCAATAATTCTGTGAATAGTTTTTTAAGTTGCGGATGACACATAAAACATTTTAGGTAATTAGGGATATTAATACCTATTTAGGTGTAAGAAGCAAGTTTTTTAGAAAGTTAGGTTAACCGCCTTTTTATTCCTTTAGAAAATTTACTGAGTTTAATGTTCTTTAATTTTGCACTTACGGTATCCGATAAATCTCTTAAAACACAATCATCAGCGTCACATATAGGTTTTCCAAGCAAACATGAATCTTTATAAAAAGGTCCGTCAACAGCTTCAACTATTTGAAAAACCGAGAGTTTATCCGGATTACTTTTTAGAATAAACCCTCCTTTTGCGCCTCTGCTGGATTCAATAAATCTGTGTTTGACAAGTCTTTGAAAAACTTTTGCAAGATGTGCTTCAGATATATTTAGGTTTTTTGCTATTTCCGAAACTGAGTGTAAATCTTCATCTTTTCTTGCTGACAGATATGCAAGTGCGTGAACTGCAATATTTGCACCTTCTGATATTTTCAAAAGATTAAGCATATTAAAAGACTTTAATTAGGAATTTAAATACCTGATTAATATATTTAACGGAAAGTGTCAATAATTGAATAACCGATACCCTTGTAAGTGAATTTATATAAAAAGTTTAGTTGACTTTCTTTTTTTCTGTTTACCTTTTGTAATTTACTAAGCAATATGAAGGTATAAAACTTTATATTGAACGGGAGGCAAAACATGGCTTTGGAAAGAACCCACTTTCAAGTTTTTACAGTGTTCATCCTCTTTTTGTTTTCTTTCGCCTGTACGGTTGTCTGGCAGGATTATACACCAAAAAGCGGGGCATTTACGGTTTCACTCCCGTGTTCTCCAAGCACAAGCAGCAGCTTTGAACGTACAAGCTCGACCTCGTCAGTTACATCGACTATTTTTAAATGCGAACCCAAACCATGGAAGAAAACACCTTACCTCTACATATCAACGGCAAAATATTCAAGCTGGTCAATGGGCAAGACGCAATGGAACGATGAAAAAATGTTTAAAGGTTTTATTGAAGGATTTCAAAAACATGTAAAGAGCACCGTAAAACAGCAAAGCGATTCTGAAGTAGCTGGAATATATGCAAGAGAATTTTTGATGACGACAGAAGAAGGCGGCGATGTAATTATCAGGGTTTTCAGAAATAACAACACCGTTTATGCACTTGGAATTTACGATAAACCGGGCAAGGATATTTCATCGGATGCACAGAGCTTTTTTGATTCTTTTGTTTTGAATGAAGAAACCAAATAAAAAGGACTGTCCTTGTCTATCTGTTAGCTTACCGAAACGCAGCATTTAAATCTTGAATTGTCAAGCGATAGCTTTTCAGCGCTGCTATTACCGAGCTTTTGTCCCGCAGGGAAAGTAGAATATCTTCTCTATGGAAAACTTCCGCTAATTATAGATATTTTTCACTAAATGTAGTAGAAATCTTTTTAGAATCTATGGAAGATGTTACATATAAACCTATCGGAATCATTCATACCCCTTTTAAGGAAGCTAAAGGAACCCCCATACAATCAGCTGCCGCAAAGGGTATTGAAGGCAGGATCGAGCTATTTGAGGAGTATTGTGAAGGGTTAAAGGATTTAGATGGTTTTTCCCATATCATTTTGATTTATCATTTTCACATGGTCAAGAAGGCTGCTTTAACCGTAAAACCCTTCATGGATGATGAGCCTCATGGGATTTTTGCGATTCGGGGACCAGCAAGACCCAATCCCATAGGCAACTCGATAGTGCGCCTTCTAAGGATTAATGGGAACGAGCTCTTTATTCAAGATGTGGATATGGTCGAGGGCACCCCTCTTCTTGATATAAAGCCCTATGTGCCTGAATTTGATATTAGAAAAGTGGAGAAAACGGGCTGGCTTGAGAAGAACATTCATAAGCTTCCCAAATCAAAAGATGACGGGAGATTCACAGGGAAATAATAAGAACCTCATTTCCCTGCTTTAATCACAACGAATGAACCTTCACCGTAACCCTCTTTTACCGGTTCAACTTCGCTTATTTCAGATAAATTACGGAATATCGTCTGTGAAAAATTGCAAAATCCAGACGGAGGTCGTTAATCACTCGATATTATCGGGTTCCATTGTTTTATCCTGTTAATCTTTTCTTCCACCATTCTTAATTTCTCTAAAATAGTTTCAAATGGTGGCGGATCCTCAAAAAACATCTCCTGCATTTGCCTGTAATCCGTCTTTAGCTGACTTACTTGATCTTCTCGAGGCAATAATTTTAAACTGCCTGGCTTGGCTTCATCGTAATTTGCCCAGTTAGCTTTAAAAAAGAGTGCCTTATGCTCGGACACGTCTTTCAGCAAGGCTATTTTTTTCAAAGATCTCATGTATATCGGATTATTCACCATAGCAAATAAATCATAGTAATGCCTGGACATTCGAGGAGGAACATTTTTGCCTTCCGGGTAATTATAAATCATGTGTAATATTGTCGCTTTCTCCCAAAAGGTCCGTTCTGCGGCCAATACTCGTACAAACGTCCCCTCAATACCAACGTCAGCTGAAACATCAGCAACGTATGGAGTAACCATCATATTCTCAACCGGCCAGTGAGCAGCTCTTGATCCGAATTCTATTTTGACAACAGATTTCACATAGCTCTCTATATTACTCGTCAAAGAGTGTGGAAAAGTAAACAAAATTGTCTGTTCTAAGGCATCTTTGGAATCCAATTCGAGACTCCATGATTTTTTGTTCGTTAGAACATCTCCAATGCCCCTTTCCAGTTCAGGAATAAGCGTGCCGGAAATCCTTTCCTTGCAGGCAATCTGCAGTCTTTCAAGCCTTCGTTGATTTTCCTTGTTGCTTTCATCCCCGCAGGGTTCAATAGATGCTTCGCTCGATAAATAAGGTCTTTCTATTGAAATATC
>CAYYBZ010000078.1:0-7798 GCA_964470285.1 uncultured Oligoflexia bacterium | reverse complement strand
AATATTCAGCCTTGTGGGAAAGATTAAAAATACCGGGCTTGTCGAAGTTGAAATGGGAATGAAGATTTCGAAGGTTGTCAACGAGATGGGTGGAGGGCCTGCTGCAGAATCAAAGATTAAGGCTATACAGACCGGGGGGCCTTCCGGCGGCTGTATACCCGCAGATTTATTCAATACTCCCATAGATTATGATCATCTTGCAGAAGTCGGGTCGATAATGGGTTCGGGCGGAATGATAGTCATGGATGAATCGACGTGCATGGTGGATGTAGCTAAATATTTCATGAAATTTCTTAAGGATGAATCATGCGGGAAATGTTTTACGTGCAGAAAAGGCACTCAGAGAATGTATGAAATTCTCGAAGATATTACCGAGGGCAGAGGTAGAATGGAACAGCTGGATCTTCTTGAACAGCTTGCAAATGTCGTAAAAGATACTTCTATGTGCGGATTGGGACAGTCATCCGCTAATCCTGTTCTTTCTACGCTGAAGTATTTCAGGGAGGAATACGAAAAGCATATCGTACATAAAACCTGTGATGCTTTCGTATGTGAGAAACTTATAGGGCCTTCCTGCCAGGCCGCCTGTCCTCTTGGTACGGAGGCCTGGCGTTATATAGCATTGATCGAAAAGGGGGAATACGAGGAAGCATACAGGGTTATAAGAGAAACAAATCCTTTACCCTCTGTCTGTGCAAGGGTTTGTGATCACAAATGCGAGGAAAAATGTAAACTAGCCTCTACCGGAAGCACGCCGATTGCCATCCGTGCTCTTAAGAGATTTGTTACAGACAATATAAATCCTGAAGTATACAAACCAGTTTACAGGAAAAAATTCAAGAAAGATCCTCCAAAAATTGCTGTTGTTGGCGCCGGCCCGGCGGGATTAAGCGCTACTCATTATCTTTCTCTTAACGGTTACCTAGTCACACTTTTTGAGGCACAGAAGGAAGCCGGAGGTATGCTGATATCAGGGGTTCCCGAATACAGACTGCCCCGTGAAGTATTAAAAAAAGAAATAAAAACGCTTATCGATAAAAATGTGGAATTTAAAAGTAAAATGGCGTTTGGTACGGATATAACTTTGGATACTCTTTTTGTGCAGGGTTATAAGGCAGTTTTCCTTGCCTTGGGAAGTCACAGAAGCAGAAGTATGAAAATTCCAAACGAAGAATCCGGCCAAGTTTACAAGTCCGTGGAGTTTCTTAAATCTTTTAATCTGGATGGTGAAGAAAAAGCCAGTGGAAGAGTTGGAGTTATAGGTGGAGGTAATTCAGCCGTAGATGCAGCAAGGGTAGCCTTAAGACAGAAGGCGGTAAAAAGCGTAACCATATTCTACAGAAGATCGAGAAATGAAATGCCTGCATTTTCGGAAGAAATAGAAGCAGCGATCGATGAGGGGGTAAAGCTCGAAACACTTGTATCCCCTGTAAAAATTGAAACAAGCAAAAATACCGTTAAGAAAATCGAATTTATAAGGAATGAACTTGGAGAGATAGACGAGTCAGGAAGAGCCTCGTTTAAGCCGATAAAAGGATCTGAATTTAAAGAACCGATTGATACCCTGATAGTCGCAATCGGTGAGCAATTATACCCGTTCAACAGCAAAGGTTCTGAAGGTCTTGAATTCAGCAAAAACGGTATGCTTGTAGTTGAGCAGGATACACTGATGACCGGAAGGGATGCGGTGTTTGCCGGTGGAGACGCTGTTACCGGCCCAAACAGCGTTGTTGCAGCTATCGCCGCCGGAAAACGTGCATCCGTGATGATAGACAGAAAGTTGTGGAATGATGACTTAAAAAAACCGATTTTAAGAAGTTTACCTGCAGATTTTATTGAAAAAGCGGATATATCGGACGATGAAATGGAGCTGCTCAGACGCGAAGAACCAACCAGTATTTCCATAAAAGACAGAGTCAAGAATTTTAGTGAAGTCGAAAAATCTTTCACAGAAAATCAGGCCAAATGTGAGGCAAGGAGGTGCCTGCGCTGTGATCTTGAGTTTACTTTAAAGAAAAAAGAGGGAGAAAAAGAAAAATCAGGCAAAAAGGAGGCTCGCGGGCGTGGTTAATCTTACTATAAACGGTGTTACCTTAAAAATGGAAAAAGGGACAACCATTTTGGAGGCTGCTAAGTTTCTTGGTTTCCCGGTACCTACGCTCTGTCATATGGAAGGGCTTTCTCCATACGGAGCCTGCAGAATCTGTGTTGTGGAAATAGGCGAGGGAAAAAGGGCAAAGCTGGTTTCTTCGTGCACTTATCCAATTGAGGAAGGGCTAAAGGTAAGGACGGCAACGGAAAGAGTTCTTAAAGCAAGGAAGATGGTTATAGAACTTTTACTGGCTTCATGTCCCCAGTCAAAAACCATACAGGACCTTGCTTCGGCGCACGGAGTAAAACAGCAGAGGTTCAGACAGGAGCATGAAGACTGTATTATGTGCGGGTTGTGTGTGAGAATGTGTAACGAGCAAATGATCGGGAAAGCAATAGGTTTCAGGGGTAGAGGTGAAAAGCGAAGCCTGGGAACGCCTTTTGATATGAAATCAGAGGAATGCAGGCTTTGCGGGGGATGCATATATGTCTGCCCGGCATGTCAGCTAAGATGTACTTACAGCGATCCAGATAAGGTTATTTGCGGTGGTTGTGCCAATATCGAACCTCCCTGCATAGAAGAAGAAGAATTTAAAGACATGATGTGTTACATGGAACCGTGTGTTGCCTGTGAAACAAGTAATCTGGAAAAGGAAAAGAAAGAAAAAGAAAGAAAAGCGCTCAAATGATTCAATAGTGTGTGAAGCAATGATCTGAAAAATATCAATGAGGCGACTAACTAAATTATATAATTTTTAAGCCTCAATTAGTAAATAATGAAAGGAGAATTAAAAAAATGAGCAGGACATTTTCAAGGGTTAATTCCTCAGCTGCCACTCTGACCAAAAACAGGACGGAAGAATCAATCACTCCGAATTCGGGTATGTGCGTCACATGCGTGGACGGTTGTATAGGCATGTGCGAAATAGGGAAATCCGCCTACAGGGGGCATGAGGTAATTTACCCTCAACCGTTTGGCGTTATAACTACTGCAGCTGAAAAAGTTTATCCGGTCGATTACGGACATTTCAATATTGTAACCGGAGTTGTGGGAGCACAGGGAATAGACGCCGACAGTGATAAGGCTATATTTCCTAATGTCAATCTTGAAGTTAAGTTCGGACATGATAAAGGGTTAAAATTTAAGATTCCTATCGTAATCCCCGGTATCGGTTCTACGAATATTGCTAAAAACAACTGGGAAGGACTTGCAATCGGTACGGCACTGGCAGGCACCGGTTTAACAATCGGCGAAAACGTTGTCGGAATGGATCCTCAATCAAAGATTGAAAAGGGCAAGGTAGTTGATACGGTGGATTTAAAAAGAAGGGTAAATCTTTTTAAGGATAATCAGAGAGACGGTTGGGGTGCGATAATACTTCAGGCAAATATAGAAGATACAAGACTTGGTGTTCAGGAATATGCAATCGATAAGCTTGGAGTCGAAGTTGTAGAATTAAAGTGGGGGCAAGGTGCAAAAAATATAGGCGGTGAAGTTAAAATAAGGGATCTTAAGAAAGCGCAGATGCTTAACAATAGGGGTTATGTTGTTATACCGGATCCTACAAGTCCCTCTGTCATAAAAGCTTTTGAAAAGGGAGCTTTCAAGGAATTTGAAAGGCATTCCAGAGTCGGGATGGTTGAGGAAGAAGGATTTGCTAAAAGAGTTAAGGAACTTAGAGAAGCCGGGGCAAAGTATATTTTTTTGAAAACCGGAGCATACAGACCGGCTGCGCTTGCAATGGCCATAAAGTTCGCGTCCAAGTATAAACTTGATATGTTAACTGTGGACGGAGCGGGAGGCGGAACAGGAATGAGTCCGTGGAGGATGATGAACGAATGGGGTATGCCCCCTGTTGAAATTCACTCGCTACTTTATAAATACGCCAAAGTGCTTCACGAAAAGGGTGAACATGTTCCGACACTTGCCGTAGCCGGCGGTATCACTTTCGAAGATCAGATGTACAAGGGGATAGCTCTCGGGGCACCTTTTGTAAAAATGATCGGTATGGCAAGAGCTCCGATAGCCGCAGCCATGGTCGGAAAAACTCTCGGAGAAGCGATAAAGTCAAACCAAATACCTGTATATGTCGAACGCTTCGGCAGCAATATTGACCAGATTTTTGTAACGGCGAGTTACCTTCGTGAAGAGCTTGGAAATGATGAGTTCGAGAAAATTCCCGCAGGAGCTCTCGGTCTTTACACTTATTATGAGAGGCTGGGACAAGGGCTTAAACAGCTTATGGCAGGTGCAAGGAAATTTGCCATTGATTACATATCAAGAGACGATTTGGCGTCATTAACCAGGGAAGCCTCTGAAATAAGCGGGATTCCATATCTGATGGACATTGATAAGAAAGAGGTAGAGACAATATTAAACGGTAAATAGTTTTTAAAATCGGCATAAATCCGACTTTTTATATCTGTGACATTTAGTCGGATTTTATGCCTCCTGGGGGTTAATTGTCTGAGGTTAAAGCAGGCATTTAACCCCTTTTTTTTATTTTTTCCTGTATGAGGTTCTTTCAAAATAACATGTAGTCAACGTGTTAACTTGAAAGTGAATGTAAGATATGTCAATTGACAACATCATGTTATTACTTGCAAAATCGTGTGATATATATAAAATTTGTATCAATAAAGCTTAAAGGAGGGAAATAATGCCTGTAAAGCTTTCCTATAAGGATTTTCTGAAATTTATCTATATTCTTCTGAGCGAAGAAAGATGTGCCGCACACGGAATTGAATTCGTTAACTACGGTGAAGCCATGCTGACCGAGGTTGAAGGTCTGGGTAAGTTTTCTGTTTCAAGGCAGCTGGCAGATGACGGCCATATATTACTCGAGATTTCTCATAGAAACAATGTAAGATATTTGTCGGAAGAAATTTTTAAGGGTATTCCTAAAACAACTGAAAAAACAACTGAAAAACTGAACATGGTAAATGCGTAAACCTATTTGCCGGCGCAGTAATTATGCCACTTTTTACACTGCCATCTTTTGTTGGTTGTGTATTCAATGGTTCTTGAATATCCTGCGCAGTCATCAGAGAATGCTTTGTATAAATTATCTTTAGCAAGATCCCTAAATCTATTGTTTTTTATTTTTTTGTTTATGAAATAAACGATTTTTTTACTGACTTTATTTTTTCCATGCTTCTTAATGTTTTTCTTTTTTAAGAATTTTCCGATTATCTTGCAAAGCATAATACTGTCTTTTTCGACATCATTTGGAATTTTGAGGGCGATGTCGAAGCATGAGGTATCCTGTCCTGTAAACTTTTCTATATTTTTCCTGAAATTGGCTTTTTCACCCCAAATTTGAGAAGCGCTGATAGCCTTGTTCATTTGTGATGTGTATTTGTGCTCAAGAAGCTTTTGGGAGTATTTCTGCTCCAGTATTATTACGTCCTGTTTGGAGTTCCAGTACTCATTATTATATTTTTTTAAAACATTGCATGTATAATTAATGTCTTTGTTGACTGCATTTTTATAGAAATAGAAGCCTCCGCCTCCTACAATCGCAGCAAATATAATAATAATCAGGAAAAACTTCATAACTTTTAGCTATTGTACAGGTTTTCTGAACTTAGCTCCATAGTAAATGCTTATTAAAGTAATAATTCCTCCGGCTATCTGAAGCGGCGTAAGGTTTTCAGAAAATAAAAAATAGCCCCAGATAGTAGCCATTGTAGGTTGCAGAAGTAAAACGAGCCCGATTCTGGAAGTTTCTATTCTGGACATTGAATAAAAAATAGCCCACCATCCTATAACCTGAACAAGAAGAGCCAGACCAAAAATAGCGGCCCATGAATTTAGTCCTGGAGGCATAAAAGTACCCTGCTCAAAGTAGGAACCTATTCCCATAAAAACACTGCAGAAAAAGCAGATCCAGGCTATAAAAATTACTTTATCAGGTTTCTTTTCTCTTTTTTCTGTTTTTCTCAATGTCAAAAGATACAGAGCATAAAGAAGACCCGTTAAAAGGCCTAAAGAAACACCTATTATATAAGTTTTGGTAAATTCAATTTCAGAACCTATTCCGGAAAGAAAAATAACTCCGCACATTGCAGTTAGAGCCGCAATAAAAAATCTTAAAGAGGGTTTTTCTTTAAATATTATGTAGCTGAGTATTGCAGTATAAAAAACCTGGGTGTTACCCAGAATTGTTGAAAGGCCGGCTCCGGCATACATTATGGAACGGTGCCATACGGTTAAATCCAGAGTAAAAAAAAGACCCGCTAAAGCGGCCCATAAAAGATTTGAGCGGCTTAAGAATAGCGCGTGTTTTTGAAACAGAGCGATTATGAAAAGAATAAGTCCGCCGATAGCCATTCTCCAAAAAGCAATTGCTGTAAGACCCATTCCTGTTTTGCCGACAAATTTTACAAATATCGGAGCAAATCCCAGGTTGAAAGCACCAAGTACAAGTAATAACAGTGCAATATTATTTTTACGTTCCGACATTTGCGTAGTATAACTTTTTTAAATAAATTGTGGGCTTTTTATATATTTTCAATTAAAGTCCGCAAATAAATAATATATATATAAGGATAAAAGGAGAGAGAGATATGAAATTAGTTAAATTTCTTGTTATTTTGATTGCGTTGTTTCTTCTATTTACAGGTACACAGGCCTTTGCTCAGGGGCAAAAAGGAAAAGGAAAAGGCAAAGGTAAGGGCCAAGGCGGGCAAAATAACAATTCAAATCAGTCGCAGACGTTATACGATACAAAAACTGTAGAAACTTTCGAGGCTAAAATAAGCGATATCAAAGTAGTGGATTCACAAGGCGGTTCTTACGGTGTAAGACTTTTTGTAAAAAAGGGAACGCAAACAATTGAGGTCAGAGTGGGACCTGCATGGTTTATTGAAGAAAACGGTTTTGATTTTGATGAGGATGATAAGATTAAAATAACCGGATCACGCATTAAAATATCCGAAAATGAAGTAATCATTGCCTCTGTAATTATTAAAAACGGGAAAAACCTTAAATTAAGAGAAAGCGACGGAACGCCTCTTTGGAAAGGCAATAAATCTTCAAGGGGGAAATAGAGATTAAATATGAAAATATTATTAATATCTCCCTGCATAAATCCCGATAAAAAAACGCCGACCGGGCTTATGATACCGCAGTTGGCACTTCATATTCTTGACGGGCTGACACCTTCAGAACACCAAGTAAGAATTGTAGAAGAAGAATTTGAAAACATCAATCTCGATGAACCCTGTGATCTGGTAGGAATAAGCTGTATGACGGCCAATGCGCCAAGGGCTTATTTCCTTGCCGGAGAGTTCAGGAAAAGAGGGAAAAAGGTGATAATCGGCGGAGTGCATCCGTCTATTTTACCCGATGAAGCTTCAAGGTATGCCGATTCCGTAGTGATCGGAGAAGCTGAAGGTGTATGGAAAGATATTCTACATGATTTTTGTAACGGAGGGCTTAAGAAAAGGTATCATTCCGAAGAACCAAAACTGGACGAGTATGTCCGGCTTGATTTCAGTAAAGCTCAGGGAAAAAGACCGTTTAATATAGTTCCTATAATGACTACAAGGGGATGTCCATACAAATGCGATTTTTGCTGCGTGAACAGTCTTTTCGGCAAAAGAATAAGGCATGCACCCATTGAAAATGTAGTCAGAACTATAAAGGAAACCAACGCGAAAACATATATATTTCTTGACGATAACATTATCGGAAACAGAACTT
>CAYYBZ010000077.1:0-7860 GCA_964470285.1 uncultured Oligoflexia bacterium | reverse complement strand
TCCTGAGCCATTTTTTCCATTTCTTCATCGCCGGATTCTAAAAGTTCCTTAGACTCTTCCGTCTGATTAAATACTTTTTTGTATTCCCGATAGGCGTATACTATCTGTTCAATATCGGCTCTTTCTTTAAGAACTTTCTGATACTCTGCCTGTCTTTTAACCAGCCCCGGATCAAGAAGCTTTTCTTCCAAAGCAATAAATCTTTCTTCAATTTTTTCTAATTTCTTAAACATTTTCCAACCATTAAAAACTAAATAATCCGCATTGCCAAATTAAAAAAACATTTCCAAAATTTTTGCACACTCTTAGTGTCATTTTGTTTAAAAATAAAATTAAATAGGGAAAAGCTACTTAAGATTGTACTTCTTCTTAAACTTCTCGATCTTACCGGCTGTATCGACTACTTTCTGTTTACCGGTATAGAAGGGATGGCAGTTTGAGCAGATTTCAACCTTTATGTCCTTTTTGGTGGACCTGGTTTTAAGCTCCCACCCGCAGGCACATGTAACATTGGTTTCTTGATATTTTGGATGAATTTTCTTTTTCATAACGGTTCCTTAAAACTCTTATTTGAACGCGATTTTATAGCAAAAACTCTAATAAAAGGCAAGCCTTATCTAAATGACAGTTTTCTTTGTAATTTTGTTTAATATATTCATAATTTATTGCCATTGATTTAGTTAAGAATTTTCAACCTTATAAAAAGACTTGGGACCTGTGAGGACTTTTCAGTCGGCCTACTCACAGCAATCCTTGTCACAATGACTTCTGCGAGGTGAGTATGGAAAGATAAAATATTTTTCGAGTCTAAGCGGGTCTGAGTAAAGAAAAAGTAGTTACTGAATTTCAGTAAAATAATATATACTCAATCTACAAATGGCATCGTCAAAGTCTAAAATTGCCCGATACGCGGCCACAATAGGTTCCTTTACAGCAATATCCAGAGTAACCGGTCTTGTAAGAGATCAGATTACGGCCTACTTTTTCGGTGCATCTATGTTTTCAGACGCCTTTTATGTAGCCTTCAGAATTCCAAATCTGCTTAGAAATTTCCTGGCCGAAGGTGCCATGAATACCTCTTTTGTCCCTACTTTCACAGGGCATCTTGTAAACAGAGGCAAGGAAGAATCAAAAAAACTTGCCGACTCTATTTTCACACTATTATTTTTCTCCTTGATAATTATTACCGCTTTAGGAGTTTTACTCGCGCCTTATATTGTTCAGTTAATCGCCTCAGGCTATACCGGGGAAAAATTTACCCTTACCGTTAAGCTTGCACGGATAATGTTTCCCTATATTGCCCTTGTGAGCATTATGGCTCTGGCCATGGGTGTTCTAAATTCTCTAAGACGATTTATGCCCCCGGCCGCCGCTCCCATTCTTTTTAACTTATTCTGGATAGGGGGATTCTTTTTACTCTACTACACATTAAATCTGTCCATTTATGCATTGGCAATCGGAGTTTTAATCGGAGGCGTCTTTCAGTTAATTTTCCAGTTTCCTTTCCTTTCTAAAGAAGGCTTTTTCTTCAAATTCAGATTCAACTTCAGTGACCCTGCTATTAAAAAAATAGGTCTTTTATTTTTGCCTGCAATGTTCGGTTCTACCGTTTATCAGATAAACATAATTGTCAATACACACCTGGCATCACTGATCCCAAACGAAGAAGTTAATACTTACCTTTATTATTCCAATAGAATTATTCAGCTGCCGGTCGGTTTGATAATCGTTGCCTTTGGAACAGCAATCCTCCCGACACTTTCAGAGGAATTTGCAAGGAAGAATATTGATGAGATGAAAAAGATTATAAATTCCGCGTTAAGACTTGTTCTATTTCTGACTCTTCCTGCTACTTTCGGAATAATTGCCCTTAGAGAACCGATTATCAGCACACTTTTTCAGCACGGAGCATTCGACTGGGAGGCGACACGTAAAACAGCATTTGTTCTGCTATTTGATTCGATGGGGCTTTTTGCAATTGCCGGAGTTAAGATTTATTCAACGGCATTTTTCTCTTTAAGCGATACCAAAACACCTTTTTACTGCGCGTTCTTCGCGATGTTCATGAACTTTTTCGCTGCTGTAATTTTAATAAATACAGATTATTTCTCATACGGAGGCCTTGCCCTGGCAGTCGGTCTGGCAGCAACCTTCAACCTAACACTTCTCACAATTGAACTTAGAAAGAGAATAGGGAAAATAGGACTTAAAAAAATACTGTGGACCACATTAAAAATTCTTCTTGCCTGTTTAGTAATGGGATTTGCTGCCTATGAAATCTGTCTATCTTCCCTATGGGAACAAAAAGGCATGATTATGATGAAGGTTTTTAGGCTTTTTTGCGGTATATCCGGCGGAATGATAGCTTATTTTATAATGTCAAAACTTTTAAAAATTGAGGAGCTTTCGACAATTCTGGAAATTCTAAGAAAAAAGCGGCACAAAAAGAAAGGCCTTAACATTAAATCCAAGTAATCTCTATAATATCAGGGAGATATGCCGATCTGATTATCTTGTCTTAAATTGCTTATTTCAAACTTAATATCCTTAACGATCCCCCTGCCAAGCTCACTGTTTACTTTTAAAAGCAATTCTTTTTTAAGGAAATAAAGCTCATTTAAAACTACCGAGTTCGAAACTTTAATATGAAGCACACCTCTTTTGATTCTTCCGGGATTGGTTTGTAAGCTTAGATGGCTTCCAATAATTGATTGCCAGTTTTTCATAAGCTTATATTCGGAAACAAGTCCTGAAAGAACTTTTCCCATATAGCGGCTCTCAATGATTTCCGAAAGCTGTGTAAGCTTCTTTTTTTCTTTGTCTTTTCTTCTTAACATCAAATTACTAATTAACACAAAACGTTAAGCTAATTCAAGGCCGAAATGATTAAAATTTTTAGTTGAAGATTGACCCTTTCAAGGTACAATTAAGTTATAACATTGCAAATTTGAAAGGCCCGCAAACATTATGGCCCAAAATGAACAGAAAAGATGCCCCTTTTGCGGAATGAACGTCGATCATTCCGATTTAACAAAGCATTTCTTCGCAAATCAAGAACTTATAGAATTTATACAGAAGAGAAAACCTCACTGGAAAACCGATCAGGGAGCATGCTCCAGTTGCCTTGAGGAATTTTCAAGGGTATTCACTCAGGAAACCTCTCCTCCTCCCTTACAGGCGGCAGGTGAGGAGCAAACAGTTATAACACATCAGCAGGAACTTATGACAGATTCACCAGGGGTTGAAGGTGCCTGCCTTATAACAATTCATGGGGAGAACCTGGGTAAAAAATATGATCTTGATTTAAACGAAATGGTTATAGGTCGAAGTGATACTGCCAACATAAGAGTAGACGAGGAAAATGTTTCGAGGCATCACGCCAAAATAACAAGAAGCAAAAAAGAATATTTCATTGAAGATCTTAAATCTACAAACGGTACGTTCGTAAATACTAAAAAAATTGAAAAAACCTCCTTAAAAGAAGGTGACCTTGTTCTTATCGGAAATACCATTTTAAAATACATCTCCGGATCAAACATTGAAAATATGTATCACGACGAAATATATAAACTGGCAACTCTTGACGGACTCACCAAGGTTTACAATAAGAAATTCTTACTTGAAAAGCTTCAGACAGAATTCTCAAGATCAAAAAGATACGACAGACACATGTCTTTTGTAATCTTCGATTTCGATAACTTTAAAAAACTTAACGACCAGTACGGCCATCCGACGGGTGACTTTGTCTTAAGAAAAACCGCCTCTCTCATAATGAAAAACATGAGAAAAGAGGATATTTTCGGCCGTTACGGCGGAGAGGAATTTGCAATAATACTTCCGGAAACTCACCTCCAAAGCGCAGTAAGACTTAGTGAAAAACTAAGGCTTTTAGTCTCAAGCATTAATTACGAATACAATGATCTTATTTTAAAAGCTACGATCAGTATAGGTGCGGCCGATCTATCGCCCAATGTCAAAAACTACCAGGAACTCATAGAGCATGCCGACCGCGCCCTGTATAAAGCTAAAAGAGAAGGCCGGAACAAGGTTGTCGCTTTTAGCGAATAAGAAGCGGTTTCCTTGTGTAGCAATGGATCCATGCCATTGCTGAGCGGTCACAATATTTTTAACGAATTGAAGCTTTCCGCCGGATACTTTAGCTATCTGGAAACCGTATCTGTTTGAAACATATATGTAGTTTCCCTTAACGGCCATGTAAACGGAATCGGCTTGCAGGCTAAGCGTTTAAAGAAGCCTTGGTTTTTCCATATCCGATATATCGACAAGATGTATATTTGATCCCATCTGAACAAAGGCATAATTACCTTCAACATGCAAAGACGAATACACCGAATATAGGGTTTGGCCGCATTGCAGATCCAATTTGGATATAACACTAAGTGTATCTGCAGATTTTTGCATTATCT
Source organism: uncultured Oligoflexia bacterium (assembly GCA_964470285.1). Classification (GTDB taxonomy): domain Bacteria; phylum Bdellovibrionota_G; class CAYYBZ01; order CAYYBZ01; family CAYYBZ01; genus CAYYBZ01. Next base: position 3,433 of record CAYYBZ010000077.1, on the reverse strand, counting down.
GAAGTCCGTTTGCATACATGGTAAAAATATAGATGATTTTGAAGCTTTAAAAACTTTCTTCGGCTCGGCTTTACCCTCAAATATATCCCTGTCAGCGGGTAGATTAAAACGTGTCGCAAGTGATTGAAATGAATAAAGAAGAAAAAAGAAGAATACCGCCGTAAAAACCAGCCTCCTCATATTATGCTCCTTTTAAACTGTTTATTATATAGCGATTTATTATACGATTATTGATATTTATTCAACGTTTTGTTAAATATCCATGATGCCGCAATCATCGACCATATTCAGAATACCCGAGCATATCTGCGTTAAAATAGCTGCGGGAGAAATCATCGAAAGGCCGGCATCAGTAGTCAAGGAACTGTTAGAGAATTCTATTGATGCAGGGGCAGATTCAATTTGCGTAGCAATTGAATCAGGAGGCAAAAAGCTAATAAAGATAACAGATAACGGCTGCGGGATTAAAAATGAGTATGCTCACCTGAGTCTGGAAAGATTTACGACTTCAAAACTTAACATTTCAAGCGGACTTCTCGAAAACGTTGATACAATGGGATTCAGGGGCGAGGCTCTTGCAAGCATAGCAAGCATTTCACAACTTACTTTAAAAACTAAAACTAAAGATGAAGAAACAGGCACAAAAATATACTGCGAAAAAGGCGGTATAATTGAAACTGAAAAAGTAGCCGCTTTAAACGGAACAGAAATCAGCGTTAAAAATCTTTTCTATAATTTTCCCGCGAGAAAGAAATTTTTAAAAACGGATAAAACCGAATCCGGACATATAGAAGACATTTTTTCAAAAATTGCACTGCCCTATACGGATATCTCGTTCAAATTGATTGTTGAAGGGAATGAAACAATCTCACTTAGCAAAAACGAGAACATTCCTTTAAGAGCAAAGAAAATATTTCCAAAAACCTCCGTTCCGGACAGGAAATTAAGTAATTCTGCAGGCAAATATTACATTGATGGAATCATTACTGCACCGGGTATTGATTTTAAGACCTCATCGAGAATACTGATTTATGTTAACGGAAGAATTGTTAAAGACAAAATTATCTCACATGCGGCTTTAGAGGCTCTAAGAACGCAAATCGGTACCGGAAGATATCCTGGAGGCGTAATATTTCTTACGATGCCTCCGTCTGAAGTTGATGTAAACGTTCATCCCGCTAAAGCGGAAGTAAGATTCACAGATCCCGGCTTTATTCATAATTTTGTTGAGAAGAGCATTAAAAGATCCTTTGAAACAGAAGATAAAATTGAATTAAGAAATGAAACAAGTACTCAAAAACAAGCAGAAAATATTAATTTTAATTTCCCGGGTAGAACTCAAATATACGGCAGTAATGAAATCCCGTATGAACGTATCGGTGAAAAAAATTCACACGGGTATTATTCCAATCTTAATGTTTTGGGACAGCTTAAAAACAGCTATATTATCTGCGGTGACGATAAAGGAGTAGTCATTATTGATCAGCACGCGGCTCATGAAAGGGTTAATTTCGAGAAACTTAAAGAAGATTACGGAAAAAACAAGATTGCAATGCAGGATCTTCTTTTCCCATTGGAATTTGAGATGAAGGGACACAAGTTTTCCCTTTTAAAAGAAAATATCAGGACCTTCAGGAACTTCGGATTTTTAATAGAAGAATTCGGGGATTTTAACTTCATCTTAAGGAGCGTGCCCGAAATACTTACAGGTACAGATCACGTAAAAACAATAAACGATATCACCGACATGATTTCGGACGTAAAATCATCTTCTTACAAACTTAAGATAATTGATGAAATACTTGAAACGATAGCCTGCCATTCTTCAATAAGATTTTCCAAACACTTAACCGCACCGGAGATACAATCCCTCTTAAATTCGCTTGATAATTTAAAAGGTGAAACCTGCCCTCACGGACGACCCTTCACAGCTGCTCTGGACGAAGATTTTTTAAAAAAGATGTTTAAGAGAATCTGAACTGTTAATAGTATGAAGAAAAAGATAATAATAATACTTGGGCAAACAGCAACAGGTAAAAGTGAACTTTCCCTTAATGTTGCCGGAAAATTTCCAGCAGAGATAATAAATTGTGATTCCATGCAGGTTTATAAAGGCATGGATATAGGAACCTGCAAGCTTTCAAAGAAAGACCGCAGGAAAATTCCCCATCATCTTTTTGACATTATAAATCCCGATGAAGAATACAATGCATTTATGTTTGCACAAGATGCCGCAAAATGCATTAACGATATAACCGGGAAAAATAAATTACCTGTTGTCGTGGGAGGCACGGGTTTATATATAAAGTGTCTTTTAGGGGGACTTTTCAAATTTGAAGGTACTACAGATGAAGCAAGAAAAGAATTGCTGAAAAAAATTGAAATTAACGGACTTAAAGCTCTTTACCGGGAACTTAAAGAAATTGACCCTGAGGCAGCTTCCAAAATAACGCAAGGCGATACTCAGAGAATAATCAGAGCCCTTGAAATATACAAAACATCCGGGTTTAGAATATCTGAACTTCAAAAGAGACATTCTTTCAATGAAAATCCTTATAACCACCTGAAAATAGGACTTAAAATGGAAAAAGAAGATTTAAAAAAGGCAATAAAAACCAGAGTTGATCAAATGTTCTCAGAAGGACTTTTGGAGGAAGTTGAAACTTTGTTAAAGAAAGGTTATAAAGGCTCTCTTAAATCATTAAATTCCATAGGTTACAAAGAAGCAGTTGACGTATTACGGGGTAAATCGGATATCATGCAGGCAAAGGGAAATACGTATAAACGTACCAAAGATTATGCTAAAAGACAGATGACCTGGTTTAAAAAAGACAAGGAGATAAACTGGTTTCATCCAGGCAGTGATCTTAAAAGCATATTTAACATTATTGAAAGTTTTATTTAATCTAAAAATTACACGCTCAAGAAACGGAGCATTTTATGGCAATGAAAACTTATCTGGACTTTGAAAAACCCATCTCGGAGCTTGAAGACAAAATCGCCGAATTAAAGGAATTCTCATCCGAAAAAGGACTTGATTTTCAGTCTGAACTGCAAAAGCTTGAAAAAAAATCCCAAAAACTTTTAAAAGATATTTTTTCAAAATTATCAAACTGGCAGAGAACACAGCTTTCCCGTCATATGAGCAGACCCTATTCAACAGATTACATTGAAGCAATCTTCACAGATTTTATAGAGCTGCACGGCGATCGAAACTTTATGGACGACAAAGCCATAGTCGCAGGTCTTGCCGAACTTGAGGGGATAGGCGGAGTAGCCATAATCGGGCAGCAAAAAGGACGTAATACCAAAGAAAAGATTTTCAGGAATTTCGGAATGCCCAAACCCGAAGGCTACAGAAAAGCCCTGAGAGTAATGACCATGGCCGAAAGACTGGGACTTCCCATAATCACATTTATAGATACACCCGGAG
>CAYYBZ010000076.1:6143-7875 GCA_964470285.1 uncultured Oligoflexia bacterium | reverse complement strand
GATGCGGTTTTGGGATTATCCTTGATTGCAACTGTTGTGGATTGGGTTATTTTTTCCACAATTTTTGCCAGCGTTAACAGGTGCCCCTCAACTATAAGTGAAAGTCTTTTGCCTATATTCAGGCTCGTTGCTTTATAAACTTTTTCCCATGAGGATTGTTTAAAGAAAATGTACAAAACAGGATAGGGTTGATTTTCGTTGATTTCTTCATTTATGGCCACTGCTTCTATGTCTTTTGTAGTCAATACAGGTTTTTTATTAAGAACATAAATTTTCCCTTCATGACTTACCGTATTCTTGGAGGATTTTTTAGATTCTTCTTTAACAAGCTTGAATTGAAAATCCGCTTTTCCCGGAGAATAGAATTTAGCCTGAGCAAACGCTATGGAAGTAAATGTAAAAAATAAAAAAGTAATCAAACATGCAATAGCTTTGATTTTTATGATCATTTATAAGCTCCTTAAAAGATAAGGGTGACAACAGGTTATAATTTGATTAATTTAAAGACTACTACAATGAATATGTTTTAACAATTTAAATGAAACCAAAATAATTTAAAGACGGGAGACAAAATGAAAATAGGGTTTATCGGACTGGGAATAATGGGCTCAAGAATGGCCGCCAATCTTCTTAAGAACAAGCTTGATGTAGTAATTACAAACCGAACAAAGGAAAAGGCAAAAGAACTTATAGGTAATGGGGCTAAATGGTTGGATAGTCCGAAAGAGGTAGGGGCAAACAGCGATATAGTTATCACTATGCTCTCAACTCCAGAGGTAGTTGAGGCGGTATCTTTCGCAGAAGATGGTTTTGTAGAGGAGATGAAAGAGGGCTCTGTATGGATAGATTGCACTACGGTTAATCCCACTTTTTCCGAGTATATAGATGACAGGCTTGCATTTGAAGACAAGGTGACATTCGTTGATGCTCCGGTTGCGGGCTCATTAAAACCCGCTCAGGACGGGACGCTTACATTTTTGGTCGGAGCTTCAAAAGAGAATTTTGAAAGAGTGAAACCTCTGTTGGAGTGTATGGGAAAAAAGATAGTTCATTGCGGTGAAGTAGGTAGCGGAAGCGATATGAAAATGATAGTTAACTCTCTGTTAGGAATAAGCATGGCGGGTTTTTCTGAAGTTCTGGCCTTCGGCGAATCCCTTGGTTTTGAAAGAAGATTTTTATTAGAGGCTCTTTCGGGTTCACCGGTAGTGGCTCCTTTTATAGAAATGAAAAAGGAAAAACTGTTAAAAGATGACTTTTCGGAAGAATTCCCGTTAAGATGGATGCATAAGGACTTAAACCTCGCAACCTGGACTGCTTATGAGAGCGAGGCTGCAATGCCCATACTTAACGCTGTCAAGGAAGTTTACAGTCAGGCAAAGAATGAAGGGCTCTCGAATATGGATATGTCGGCAGTGTTTAAAACGTATCAAAGAAAAGAAAAATGAATTTCTCTGACAAAATAAATCTCGGAAGCACAGGCCTGAAAATCGGCAGGCTTGGAATATCGTCGAGATCTGATTGTTACCGCTTTGTTCTATCCAACCCTTGAGTTAACGCATGCATGATGGGCGCAAATACAGTAAGTAAATTATTTGATCAGATTAATGGTAGAGAATCTGATTGCCTTGCCTTACCGCACCTGCAGGGACGTGATTGGGCGGTTCGTATGCGGGTATTTCGGGAGGAGGCTGATTTATCGGATCATCTGTTTGTGTCGCTTCAAGCATGCTCT
>CAYYBZ010000076.1:0-6133 GCA_964470285.1 uncultured Oligoflexia bacterium | reverse complement strand
CATTTCCATGTCGCCGGTGATTTTATCAATTCTTTTAGCCGCTAATTCGGCAAAAGATTCTTTATTTCCTGCGACAGTTGCAAATTGTTCAATAATTTCTATCTGCTTTTTCAACTCCTGCGTAATTTTCGGAACGGTTTCAACAACCTCTTCCCTTACGTCGTAGTAGTAACGTTTATGATAGGATTCGTAAGCAATTCCCATTTCTTCCTTTTCGACATCGACAATCAAATCGAGAAGGGTTTGTTCGTCATTAGTTGAATCCTCGATGTTTTCAACGTTAAGTTTTCTTCTAAGCTTTTCATTAAGATAATTGTATGAATTGCGTGCATTATCTATAGCCCCGCTCCATGAAAGAGGTTTTATGATTGCATCCAGGTTTGCCGTGGCAGAACGTGTATCTATAAGATTTGAGTCTATAGGAAGCATGTTGTTATTAAGAACGCGACTCAAAGCAACGTATCCTTTTAAATCGCTGTCGGTCGGCTTCGAACTTCCGAAAAGTGAAGCCGATATTGCAAAATATCCCTCGCTGCCGGTGTATTTACGGTTTATCTTTACTCTCTTCTTTTTCATCCAGCTGTCAAGGCTTACGCTTTTTTGCATCATATCTCTTTGAATATAAGCTATTCTAAGTTCGTGGAGCTCAGACCATCTTTTAAAGAAATATTCGGCGCTTTCTTTGTTCGAAATATCGAAGCCCGGTGATTCACCTGTCAGATTCCCCCATGCAGTCCCTATAAACTGATGAATTTCCGCTATTGCATTAATTTTTGCGCTGTTGTCCATAATTGCGCATACGCCCTGTTTTAAACAGTCCATAACATGATCCGTCATCTCATCTATTTCCGCTTCCGAAGTAAGCCTCTGAATTATGTCTTTTTCATATTCCTTAATCCTTACATTTCTGTAGGCATTTTCTATGGCCTGATATATCTTATCGACAAAGTGAACAACGACAAAAGATGTAGCCATTATAACGCCCGACAAAACTATTCCAGCCGGTCCTCCCGCTATTCCTATAGTCTGGGCACCTGCCGTAAGAATCGCAGAGACGGCGATAAATGCTCCTGTATCGACTGCTGTTTTAATCCATCCGTTTGTAAGAAGTATTTCAAGTGTTTTAAAGGTTTTTTGAATTCCGGTCGTTGAGCTGTCTGAGTTCCAAAGATCAAAAGATGCTTTTATGTTGTGATATAGATTTACGGCTGCAAAGGTAGAGGCAAGCGCAAGATTGGGTTTAAACATCTTTACAAGATTCTGAACCTGTCCCGACTCGGCCGAAGTCGAGAAGAATTTAGCCAGTTTATTTGCCATTATATCATCAACGGCTAAAAGATCGCCGGCGACTCCCGCAAAGTGAAACTCACCGTATCCTATCCAGAACTCGGGCATGGACAGCTTCTGCTTAAATTCATGAAGCATCATGTCCATTGTCATTGTTCCGCCGCTTTCAATTGTGTAAATAAAAATATCCGCTGCAAAAACAGCCGGTAAGAATTGGAATACGCTTGGACCCAGTCTTATAACTTCCATGCCTATTGATCTCACAAGAGTTTTATTCTGATATCTGTGTCTTACTTTGCTTCTGACAAGCTCCTTGTATGTTAGCTTTCTTGAAATCGGCTTTCCCTGTGCCTGTCTGTAAAGGTTTAAAAGGGCTTTAAGAAGCAGGGTTGAGTTCTCCATGCCCAGATGTTGTTGAATCTTGTTCTGTATGGTGATTCTTATAAATTTCTCCGCCTGTAAAACATTTTCCTCAGCAGGGTATAAACTTCCTTTTAAGGAATTGTTAATGCCTAAAAGCTCAATCATATTTATTATTGCAAGTTGCAGAAGGGTTTTAGGAGTAGGATTTTTCGTCAGTTCAACAATTATATCCTCAGGTGTTTCAACATTGTTTCTTGTTATCTCTTCAAAGAGGTACGGTTCCATGCATGCCGCTTCGATTATTTTGGTTTCATGTCTTATGACGAGTTTAGTTTCGGAGTAAATAGTGACAGTGAGCTTTTTCCCTTCGACTTTTGTTCTGCTTAAATCCTGCGGCTCTAAATCATTTCCTGCCTTATCATTGAGTCTTACTATTTCCAGATTTAATCCGGCCTTTTCGGCCATTGCCTGCCATTGATCGTAGTAATGCTTGGCTATCCCGGGTTTGACTTTTTTGGACTCAACATCCATATCCTGTTCAACCTGGGAATTTTCGGGTTTAAGAACCGCTCTTGGCAATCCGTCCTTTTCTGATGGTGGAGTTTCTTTGTCTGCTGCCTTTGTGTTGCTTTCATTTCCGAAACCCAGTTTTTCTTTTAGTTTGCTCCACCACCCGGAAGAATTTTCTTCTTTAATGCTTTCATCTGACAATTGAACAGGTTTATTCTCTTCAGAAGAATTTATGGTTTCATTAGTTTCTGCTTTATCAAGAGTAAACTGATTGTTGTCACGTGGTTTTAAGGGCTCATACTTTTCTGGTTCTGGAACTTTTCCGTTGCCTTTGATAGCTTTACCCAGAGCCAGCCACATGCCTTTGGCATAAAGCTTTGCATATAACCATTTATAATTGGCCTTTAGTATTTCGGTCAAAAAGACTTCAAGGGTTCCAAACTTTTTAGAGTTTTCGGTTTGTTGACCGTTAAAGCCTTCGATGATACCGGAAAACTCATACAGGTATGATAACTGCTTTGTCGCCGCATAAAGTACATCAGAACGATACAAATTGTTTTGTCCGGTAAGAGCCTGTATTTCCTGATACAGTTCAATATTGGATCTGCCGTTAGTATTTTTAACAGTTTCGATAATCTGCTTTTTTGCTTTTTCCTTATTTTCAGCCGATCCTTCGGTCATTTCTATCCAGTTTTCGGCTATTGCAGAAGCATCTCGCATATCGAGAGCGGCCAGAAACCTTATTAGCATTTGGGCCTGAGCTTCGGTTAAATTATATTTTTGCCCCGAGTCCAGTCTTGTTACTTCACCCGTTTCCTTATCTACGTTGAAGTTGCCTGACTGGGGGTCTGCATCGGTCTTTTTGTGAATGAGCATTTCTCTTAAAGTGGATTCGATGATTTTTTCCATGAATCTGGCAACTACTTCCTGATTTTCTCCTTGTTTTGACTGTGTTTTCGCAACATCAGTCAATACTTCTCCGCTTGCAATATCCTGAATAATTATATTATCGAAAAAATTCCTTAACTGTTCATTCGTTGCGTCTTTTGTGATTGTTGTTTTATTCGCAAGGCTTTCCTCGGTTTCCATGTCAACATAGATCATCCTTATTCTCGGATCTTTTTCAGCCTGTCTTTTCAGCTCTAAATTATTTTTAACTTCTTTCGGATAATTTACTTCCTGATCGAGCATTCTTTTAGTTTCCTTAAGGCCGGCCCTGACGGCATCTGCATATTTTGCAAAACCGTTTTTCGAAAGCTCGCTTATAACATCTTCTAAAAGTGCGACATCGTACTTAATTCTCTGTTCAACCGCCTGTCTTTTAATCTTTATTGCGACTTTTCTTGTATGTGTTTTTCCGTCCTCACCCGTATATACAAGGATTCCTTCGTAAACAACCGCTACCGAACCTGCTCCCAGTAAATTGCCCAGCTTAAGAGTATTTTCCCAGTTGCTGCTTCCGAAATAGGAATCAAGCCATCTCATGACTTCATATTTAAACGGTGATTCAACCTTGTGACGGAAACTGGTAAGGGCTTCGATGTATGTTTCAGGTAAGAAACCCCTGGCCGACCCGAGAATCTGGGCAACCTTGGCACCGACTATTCCCATATCCTTTAAAATGTTGACGAGCAGCTTTTCGGGCTTTTGCCTGTTTTGTGCAAGATCTATTATTGTATTTGAAACAAAGGATTTTCTGTCTATACTGTCAAGAGCATCGTAATATGCCGCTAGAAACTTAAGTAAAAAGTCTGAGCCCTCGGGGTACTTTTCAGGAGAAGTGAATACATCACGTAATCTTTTAACCGCTTCAGGATCCTTAAGTGTGCCCATTATATAATCTTCCGAAACAGCTCTTTTCTGGCTTCCGCTGAGCATTTTGTGGCAAATATGAATTTTTCCTTCAGGATCCATTATTTCATAAGTTGTTTTTATATGCTCAAGCGTTCGTTTGGGAGCTTTATTCTCTTTGTCATACTCATCAAGTTTTCTTTTTAACCTTCTTACGAAGCTTTTACTTTGATCAAGCTCTTCAATTCCGTTCAGCCATAACATTAGGTCGACTCTTTCAAGGCTGTTGAGAGAATTGAATATGTTGTCGAAGATCCTTATCATCGCTTCTCTCTCTATTGATTGAGCCTCTTGCGTAGTCAGCAAATGAAGATCGACGGTTTGTTTTCTTGAAAGCTCAAATTTATTCCCCCACCACTGAAGTATTTTATCTCTTTGTCTGGTAGTGCTGCTGTTGGTGGTCAAAATGAAATCGAGACCTTCGGTGTAGGATTTAGAATATCTGGACTTAAGATGCTCTTGAACTATTTCTTGATGCAGATTTGCATCAAGTATTACCGTCCCCACGTAGTATTTTGGATCTTTTGTAGTATGTTTCGGGCGCCTCATATCGAGCAGTACCTCGATTTCCATTCTTCCTATGTCGGTTTTCCGTAATTCATGTGTTATTTCTTCGGACAATACTTTATCTGAAAAGCTTGACGGTATGGAACGTATTCCGGGTCTAATTATTTCAAGAATTGCCCTGTAAGGCTCACGGGACTGTTTTACCCCTGGTACTTCCTTGTATTTCTTCCATAAGGTTTGATGAATCTTTCCCAGCGCCGCATCTTCCGGAAGACCTCTGTAATTCCATATTCCAAAGACTTTATTTATGATCTTAAATTTCTGTATAAAGGCAGCATAGTGCTGTTTCGTGTTAATACCTGTCGCTATTTCATTTATTAATTCCAGAACCTTTACATGATAGCTCTTTTCACCTTTTGTGGGTTCATACCCGCTTTTAAGAGGCATATACTCTTCGAGGGCCTGCATTTGGAATGGAATGTAAGTTATGCTTCTTACAAGTCTAGTAACAAAATCTAAAAGCCTTTCTCTGTCCCTTAAATCTGTTTTATATTCGGTAATTGATTCACTTGGACTGCCGTCCATATACATAACAGATCTGTTCTTGTAGTCTCCGGCCTTTTCCATCATGAATTCTGTAAGAATTTCAATCGGAACATCCATATCTTTGGTCATTACATCGTATAAATAATCGACTTTAGATTCCGCCCTTTCAAAATCCCAATGAACCTTCCATTTGTCTAAATAGAAAAGCACGCATACTTTTTCATATCTTTTATGTGGATCTTTTATCCTTTTTATTTCTTCTTTTTCTGTTTCGTATTTCTGCTTTAAAAGGTCAAAATGTTCGTTTCTAAGCAACATGGCTGAGGTAGAAAGGTTCTTTGATTTTTGATCAACAAAATAGGGTACGTATCTGAATTGCGCCGGGTTTTTACCTATCGGGTTTAAAACCGTTATCAAACGTTCCTTTAGAATTGCGTTTGTTTGACATTTCTCCCTCAAAGAAAGGGCATTTACTCTAATCTCCCGGGGTAAATTCTTTACAGATTTTTCGTTAAGAATTACGGCTCTTAGAGTTCTGAGTAAATCGCCTCTTTTTCTCTTTATGTCCTCTCCTTTTTCGCTTTCAAAAATGTCAGGCTCACTTTTCCTGGCATAATCGATTGTTTTCTTTATCACTTCATGCAATTCGGCATCTAAAAGAAACCATTCCATCAAATATTCAAGATATTTTGTTCTTTGGGCAGGATCTGAGATATATCTTAAATGTTTTTCTATGATTTCTTGGCCCACGATGCCGCTATACCTGAAAGGTCCGTCAAATTCCAGGTCCGTAAAAGCTATAAACGCCTTGAAAACGTCATTCTCGCTGAATCTTTTTTTATGCATATTCTTCATAATGAATTCTTTTAACGCATTAGTATCGTACTGTCTTAATCGGTTTTGATCGAAAGTGTTATATTCGTATCCGCCCGGCAATTCGGGGTATACGAGTAATATTGCTTCTGTAAGCGTGCCCTTGATTCTCAGGGCATATCTGAGTTCTTCATAAGTTTCTCCAAACCAGAGATCCTTAAACAACTCTTCAGTGCTTAGTCTTCCTTCAAATTCT
>CAYYBZ010000075.1:0-7937 GCA_964470285.1 uncultured Oligoflexia bacterium | reverse complement strand
CTTTTCGAGTTCTACCTCAGTCAAATATCCTTTATTCCTTAAATTATCCGAAAGAGCCAATATATATTTTTCATCATCTTCCTTTGTTACCTTAATCTTTGTTAGCATCTTGATTTCCTCCCCATCAACAATTTGATGTAGTTTTTCATCATTCGAATCAATCGCCTTATAGACATGAATGCTATCGGTCTTTTTTATATTTTCATATAAACAACTCTAGTTTTATACAAAAAAGCCGATAATTACTCAAGCAATTACCGGCTTTAATGCGTAATTGACAAACACCTTATCAGGTTTTAGTGGCCTTTTCTTCCCTTAGTTTTTTATTGTAGTCGGCCAGCGGGATCTGAAATTCCTTTTCAATTTTTTCCCTAAAATAAGGACCTGCGTTATAGGTACAGAACGGATAAATTTTTCCGTCCTGTGTTGAATAATGTACAAGGCATCTTTTTACCCTTTCTACATCATAGTTGTAATGATCCATGAAATGCATGCCCGCAATAAACAAAGTTTTATAACAATAATCTTGCCAGCCATTGCCCCTTGCTACATCCTTGCTTCTGTATCCGTCAATACTCTGAAGAAATCTGTTCCATGTAAGTCCTTTTGGAGCCTTCTTTTCGTTAAAATGCTTCTTTAACTGCTGATATGCCTTAACCTTTACAAACGTTTTAAAGGTTGCCTTATCGGAGGTCTTGGCAAGCCTGTCAACATCAACAAGCATGGATTTAAAATCCAGAAACTCGTTCATTGCGGTTGCTTTAAGATCATCGTCGACAAAAAGGAATCCGCCGATTGAGCAGTGAGAATGGCTTGAAAGTTCAACCGTGGGTCTTCCGGTTAATGATTCGTGAAGTTTTGAAAAAGCAACAAGACTTGACAGAGGTACCCAGTCCCTTTTTACCTGCATAAGCCCGTTCATCTGATCTTCTATATCGTGAGCAAGATCACCTAACGTATATCTGCGGGTTTCAAGTTCTTCTTTTGAAATTCTTCCTGAAAAGCATACAGGCTGGAAACTTATGCCTGTCATAACATCGGCATTATCGATTGCATATTGTACGATTTTGCCTATTTCGTGATCGTTGATTCCTTTTACGACAGTAGGAACCAAAACTACTCTTCCACCGGCTTTTCTTAAATTTTCAACCGCTTTTAGTTTTATATCGACAAGCTTTCTGTCCCTTGTATGTTCGTAAATTTTATCGTCTAGGCCGTCAAATTGAAGGTAAATCGTATGAAGCCCGGCTTCCACGGCCTTTTCCGAAAAACCCGGTTTTGCATAATTGATTCCGTTCGTAGGGCACTGTATATGCTTGAATCCGAGTTCCTTGGTTTTCTTCAGAATGTCAAAAAACCTCGGATGCATTGTAGGTTCACCGCCGGCAAACTGAACAAACTCACAGGGTACAGGTTTTAAGTTTCTTAAGCTTTCAAGCATTTTTGTAACTTCTTCAAAGCTCGGTTCCAGAACCATTCCCGAAACGTTTGCATTGGCGTAGCAGATCGGGCATCTTAAATTGCATCTGTTTGTTAAATCAACCATTCCTATGCCGGTATGGCTTACATGCAGATTGCACATACCGCAATCAGTGGGACACTCTTTCGAATCCGTAACCGGAGGATTTGATAAACCCTTTCCGTCTCCAAATGTCCATTTTTCAACTTCTTTAAAGAGCTCTGCATCCCTGAAAACGAAGTATTTTTGGTAACCGTGTTCGGGACAGGTTTTTTCCATCCATACATCTCCGCCTTCTTCAATCAGGTTTGCATCGAGTATTTTTGAGCATTCGGGACAAAGCGACTGAGTAGACTTGGGAAGTCCCATGGGCACAGGATTAATTCTTGATCCGCAATAAGTAGTGTTTTGAAAAGTCAAAGAACTTTCAGGCTTCTTTTTCCTATTCAACAAGTTCAAAATGGGTATGTTCATAATAAACCACCTTAAGCTAAAATTTAATTCGCTATTTAATACAAGATTCGTACCAACTATAGATATTTATAACTGTTTGATATGACATGGTTTTGTTATTGGGTTCCAGATAAAAATATTCATAAATGTACTGAAATAATTAGATAAATTGAGAAACAGCAACATTTATATTTAATTTTAAGATGTTATGAATGCACATCATTGTACAGTAAAATATCAAATTTTTATAAGAACTTAGATAAGACCGCGTTTTCTACACATCATTGGCAAAATTGTCAATAGGTTCCTTGTTTTACTTTTAAAATTTTTTCTAATATATTAACTATCACTGTTTACATATTCTATTCTCAAAGGGGAACGCTAAAAATGGCTGAACTTAATCTTTTTAGAAATTCAGAAGAACTCATGAGATTTCAAATCCGCAAGGAAACGGTATCTATCGGTAGAAACCCCGATAACGACATATGTCTCCCTGATATGAACATCTCAAGACTGCATATGACAATTACAAATAAGGATAGTAAGTATTTCATAAACGATAAGAGCACAAACGGCACATTCGTTAATTCCAAAAGAATTTACTCTCATGAGCTTAATGACGGCGATAAGATAAAAATAGGTAGCTGGATGATTAAATTTTCGCACAACAAAGAGGAGATTGAGGAAGTTTCCACAAAAATTATCGATTCCGATCCCACCAGGATAATTTCCTACAAACCTGACGATAACGAGCTTGTTGTTGAAAGGGCCCTTCTGAGACTTGAAGGTTCTAAAAATAAGATTTATCCGGTCACAAAAAGCATTATTTCTATCGGTAAATCAAAATCAAACGATATCGTTATCACAGACGAATTCGCATCGAATTTTCATGCAAAAATAGAAAATAGAGGCGGCGAGTTTTTTATAAAGGATATGGGTTCAACAAACGGAATAATCCTTAACGGTCAGAAAGTATTGGAAACCTCACTTCCTCACAATTCTCTTATAGAGATCGGTAAAACAATTCTTAAATTTTATACGGAAAATGAATCCAGAAAGGTTTCTCCTATAAAAGAAATTGAATTTGAGGGAATTATTTCAAAATCTGACAAATTAAGAGAGATTTTTGCGCTGATCGAGAAGATTGCAAATTCTGATTCAACTGTTCTTATTCAGGGGGAAACCGGGACAGGCAAAGAACTTCTGGCAAGAGCCATTTATAAACGCTCTGCCAGAAATTCAAAGCCGTTTGTAACGATTAACTGCGGAGCAATATCAAAAGATCTGATAGAAAGCGAACTTTTCGGCCATGAAAAAGGGGCTTTTACTTCGGCTCATCAGCAGAGAAAGGGTGCCTTTGAACACGCAAATAACGGGACAATATTTCTCGATGAAATCGCAGAGATGCCGCTTGAACTGCAGCCCAAACTTTTAAGGGTTCTGGAAAACCGCGAAATAAAAAGAGTAGGCGGAAACGACCTGATCGATATTGATGTGAGAATAATAGCCGCAACAAATAAAAATCTAGCATCCGAAGTTAAGGCCGGCCGCTTTCGGGAGGACCTTTTCTACAGATTGATGATTATTCCACTTGTAATACCGTCTTTAAGGGAGAGGCCTGAAGACATATCCGTTCTGGCAGAACACTTTTTAAACGAAGAAATCGCCAAGGGCAAAACAAAAGTTAAAAATATTTCGCCAAAGGCATTTACAGTTTTGAAAAAGGAGAAGTGGCCCGGGAACGTCAGAGAGCTTAAAAATCTGATTTCCAGGACAATTTTAGAATGCGACTGCATTACAATTGAACCCAAACACCTAAGTTTTGCGCCTCAGGCATTCGGTGAACCGACGGCCTTTGATTACAATCTATCCGAATTTAAAGATGCCAAAACCGTAAAGACACTTCGTGACGTTGAAAAGGATAAAATTCTTTTTGAGCTGAAAAAACATAAATGGAATAAGCAGGCAACTGCTAAAACCCTGGGAATATCTAAATCTACTTTACACGAAAAAATAAAGAAGTACGGACTCGAAAAGCAGTAAAGCGCTTCGGATTAAATTTGAACAAAAAAAGAGGAGGCCTAAAGCCTCCTCTTTTTAGTTATATCCGCAGCATCTCTACAAGGATTCTTTCAGGTTCGGAGCGGGTCTGAACCCGACTGTTTTAGAGGCTTTTATTGTTATCATTTCGCCCGTTTGAGGATTTCTTCCCTTTCTTGATTTTCTTGACCTAACCGTCCATGTACCGAATCCGGGATAATAGAATCTCTTGTCTTTTTTGATACTGTTACCGATGGTATTGAAAATAGAATCTGTAATCTGTGAAATCATGGATTTTGAATAGCCCTTTTTTGAACAATTAGCATGAATCTTTTCAATTAATTCCTGTTTTGTCATTTTCTCCTCCTTAAAGTATTGTGGGAATTATATATTAAAAGTTATGATATAAATATACTTGTTAAGGGTCAAGCAATTAGCTGACAATAAATGTATACGATATGCTAAGAAAATAAAATAACTTGTAAAAGCTCTTATAATCGTTATAGAATTTTATATTAAAAATGCTTTCAAGGAGTCGGTAAATGTCAAAGCCAGTTAAACTATCCTTTATATTCCTTATTTTCGCCTTTTTTATTCTTATCGGATGTGCTTCCAAGGATTTTAAGGAACCGGGTAAATTAAATACCAAAAGGCATAGAACTTCTATGAGCTACAATGCTAATTTCGCTCAAACCTGGAATGCTGTCATGAAGACAGTTTCAAAATATCCTGTTATTTCTTCCTCAAAGGAATCAGGACTTATCGTAACCGACTGGATAAAGGGAAAATCCGACTACCTGTACTCCGGATTCGATGAAAACCGAATCCCTTACACGATCAGATACAAATTTATGATAAAAATTAGACCCGACGGAAAAGGCGCCAAGGTTATGGTTAAAAACAAGGAACAGTACTTCGTCGATTCTGTTACGGCGGGAATAGATTTTTCCGGCTCAGTTTATCAGTGGCTGGATTGTGAGAGCTCTACGCTTAAGGAATCAAATCTGCTAAGACAGGTGCAGGAAAATCTTTCCCCGGGGAAACGGTAATTTTTTCTTCCGTATTTAAAAATTTACATTCTTATTGTCTATCCGCAGTATTATGACAGCCGTAGAACGCAAAACCAGAAAATTCGGTAAATACCGGCTGATTAAGAAAATCGGAGTCGGAGGTATGGCCGAAGTTTATAAGGCCGAGTATTCAGGCAGCAGCGGCAAACCTATCGCCATTAAACGAATACTGGCCGATTTTTCAAGAGATAAAAAACTCATCTCAATGCTTATCAACGAAGCAAAGGTGGCCATGCTTTTAAATCATCCCAACGTAGTTCCCATTTATGACTTTGGACTTGTTGACAATCATTACTTCATAGCCATGGAATACGTTAACGGTAAAGATTTAAGAACTTTTTTGAAGAAAGCTTATTCAGACAACGCAAAATTTCCGATGGATATAGTTTTTTATGTCATGATCTGCCTTCTTGAAGGTCTGGCATATGCGCATTCCAGAAAAGACAATTTTAATAAACCGCTTGAAATAATTCACCGAGATATAAGCCCTCAGAACATCATGGTTTCTTATGACGGCGAGGTTAAGATTCTTGATTTCGGAATAGCGAAAGCAAAAGGCTCGCATTTTGAGATTGCCAAATCAAGCGGATCGCTTACTGAAACACAGGCCGGCATACTAAAAGGCAAATTCAGCTACATGTCGCCCGAGCAGGCAAAAGGCAAAACTCTCGATCAGCGTTCCGATCTTTTTTCCGCCGGCATTGTAATGTGGGAAATGCTTACTATTCAGAGTCTTTTCGGCGGGCAAAGCGAAGTTAAAATAATTGAGAAGGTTAGAAAAGCAGATATACCCGACCCTGCTGCCAAAAATCCGGACATAACAAAAGACCTTTCGAAAATCGTATTTAAAGCTTTGAAAAGAAAAAAATGGTCGCGCTATCAAACAGCCGAGCAGTTTAAGAATGAACTTCTTCTGTGGGGATATAAAGAGGGACTTCTTATTAATAAGGATTTCATGAGAGAATACATTCACCAGGAATTCCCATATGTTGAAGATGATCCTACAAACACTATGGAGTTTTTTGAGCAGATTAACAGAGCAGAAGGAATCCCTGATTCAATAGGCAGTATAGATAACAATACATCCGAATTTGAAATTGAAGAATCAGGTACACATCTAAAATCCAAAGGTGTTGCACCTTTAGACAGCATATCCGGGTCAATAGGCTCGATTTCACGTATAGCAGGAACCTTACAGCCTTCGGCTTTTGCAGGTTTTCTAAAAAAAGCAAAAAGGCTTGCCAGTTTGAAGCTATTAGGAATTATCATCGCAATAGTTTTTCTGACACTCATATTTATGTATCGTGATAAATTACGTGCCGATAGTGAAACTTTCAGAACTTTTTACAAATATGCCGTAATAAAGCCCCGAAAACTCGTTCATAAGAAAAGTATAGAAGAGGCAAAAAAAATTAAGTTTACATTCAACCCTAACGATGTCTTTATGCGCACTCCCAGGGTATTTTTATCCCATAAAGCAAGCAATTACCTCTTAAGGCAAAACCTTGCAACATATGAATCCTTAATTGAGAATATTTTATTACTTGCAGATAAAGACCGTTACAATTCTATAAAAAAGTGTTCAGCATCTTCAGACAATTTTCTTTGTGCGCAATTCGACAGGTTTAAAATTTTTTACGGCATAGAGAAACCTGAAAACAACATCATAGTAGAATCCATAATCCCCTAGAGAAAATCCTTCTTGTTTCTGTCCCACCACGACAGCCACCATTTTATTTTTTCATCAGGACTGACTTTATCATCCTTAAGTGATTCTTCCTTGGGCTCTACAATATAAACCAGCGATTTAAGAGTTATATCGTAAAGTTTTGAATCTTTTTTGTTGAGAATATCAATTAAATGGGGAACGGCTTTCTTATTTTTAAGTTTACCAAGCGCATAAACGATATTATTTCTGATCCAAAGGTTCTTGCCTCTGTAATAATTTTGCGAGTTATCCAGCCCCGCCGCCAATATCGGG
The DNA here is from genome assembly GCA_964470285.1 of uncultured Oligoflexia bacterium. Classification (GTDB taxonomy): domain Bacteria; phylum Bdellovibrionota_G; class CAYYBZ01; order CAYYBZ01; family CAYYBZ01; genus CAYYBZ01. The sequence continues at coordinate 934 of CAYYBZ010000075.1, read as the reverse complement.
ATACTTTTAGGATTTCCAATTTTAACCAGTGTATCGATAATTGTATTTCTTACAAGCATTCCCTTGTCTTCCAGGAATACCCTGTGAAGCTCTTCAACAACCTCTTCATCTTTAAAGTTTTTAAGTGCTATGCAGGCCGCCATTTTCACAAGAGACGACTCATCTTCCAAAACTTCGAGCAGAGTAAACCGGGAATAATCGCCTCCTATTCTTCCCAGGGCCATAGCCGAAAGCCATCGTTTTTTCCACGGAAGTTTAGGATTCTTAACGGCAGTCCTTAGCTTTTTGCAAGCTGCAAAACCAAGCCCGCTAAGGGTAGAAAGTTCTTTTGTAAAATCCTCCTGATTCTTTTTTACACTTTTAAGTACAAAATCAACTTTCTTTTCTGCCTCAACTACCTTATGTAGCGGAATAACAGGCAAAGCAGGAGGATCAAGAGGTCTGATACGGCTTCTTATCTGAGGCGCAGTCCCTTCTTTCATTATCATTTCTTCAGGTTTTTGTTCTTTAATATCTGATGTCTTTTTTTCTACTGAAACTTCTGTTTTTTCCACTTCTTCAGCAGTATTTTCAGCTTGAGCGGGGGCAGGCGTAACTATTTGAGGTTTTTGAGAAGCCGATACCGGGTTTTTATTAATTTTATCTTTACAGTTTGCCGTAAAAGCAATCATAAAAAACACAATCAGTACAACTTTAACAATAATTTTGACGCCATTTTTAGTCTTCATAAACAATAATTTTACAGCATTAGACAAAACTTTAAAGTTAAATTCATTAAAATTACTGGCTTCTAAGAATTCAGTATCGCTGTTTTCGAGCCTAAGCGGGTTTCGACCTCGACCATAATTGAACCTTGAAGGTCTTTTTTGTTTTTTATAGAGAATTCAGTATCGCTGTTTTCGAGCCTAAGCGGGTTTCGACCTCGACCATAATT
>CAYYBZ010000074.1:2843-8018 GCA_964470285.1 uncultured Oligoflexia bacterium | reverse complement strand
GAAACCTATATACATGTTATAAGTAACGACACTTATAGTATCTCTGAAAGTCTTTGCAAATTTTTGTATGTAGCTGAAACGCAATAAAGACAGTATGATGTAGGTTAACTGATATGCCAGTTTCCGTACTTCTCTCACTACGGCCCCTCCTTACAAAAACATGAAAACTTACTTCCATGTATATGATAAGAAAGAGATATTGAGAATTTATTAGGAGTTTATTATTTTTGTTAGGCGTATATTACTTATCTATGAAAAATGTTGGCCCTAGCCCATCGCCGACGGTACTGCACCCTTCTCCGCTTCGAGCTTCGCCGGACTAAAGGGTAGCCCTGTAGGACCCGTCTTCGCCTTTTTCAACGCCGGGCAAGGAAGTAAGAGCACAAATAATTTGCATTTTGTACTTATTGAGCGCATATATTCTTCTTTATTATTTAGAAATATTACGCACTGTATTTTCAACAATGATATGATATATGTCAAATCTGAAGTATCTGTAAAACTTATCACCCGACAGGTTAAAAATTCTAAAAGTAAACGATTCCATAGAATAATGTTATTATTTAACTGACAAAAGTTGGATATACTAATTCCTACTTGTAATATAAAATATTGCTATTTAGAGTTGGGAAATGTGAAAATATCTTCTAAATTCAATTTATTTATCCTTGTTTTTGCACTGATCCTTTATTTAAGCTGCAGCTCAAATAGCGGACCTTCAAAATTATACGTTGGAGATATTACGGATTCAGCCACTTCCAATAAAGTAGGCTACGTTAATGTTGACGATCTCGGTAATGCCGTAGTAGGAATTACGCGTGATCCTACTACAGAATCTATGAGTTATGTTCTGGCCATACTTGAAGACGGAACTTCTTTCTATATCACACTAAGTGACGGAACAAGCGAGCCTGAAGGGTATCCGATTCTTTTGACGAATGATGAAGGAACAATGACATTTTCAAACTGGGATACGACAGCAAATACAGTAGATATAACTATCACTACTGGAAGTGACACACAAGTTGTTTATTACGATCCTATATATACACTTGAGATAGCGACATCTTCATGTTCCTCAAGTGCAAAAGGCACGTGGCAAACACCATATACCGCATTCTAAAAGACAATATGGTAGGCAAATATTTAGGGAGACATAAATGAAAGGAAATTTCGCAAAACTATTCACAGGCATTGCCGCAGTATCTCTTGCGCTTCTTGTATATACCTTAATAAGCCTTTTTATAATCCCACAAGAGGGAGTTAATGCAGTTTTTGTGCTTCAATTATCTAAGATGTCCTCATTATCTTTACTTGCAGTTCTTTTATGTTTTGCTGTTCTCAGATATATTTCCAAAAAGCCTGTCCATTACGAAAAGAGATTTGAGAGATGGGAATTAAAGGATCTTGCCGTTATTTTAATCCCATTAACTCCCATTGTGCAATATGTCTTTAGCAATCAAAGTATACTAAACATCTCAGATTCCTTTTCAGTAGTAGCCTTTTTTATTCTTATATGTCTTGTTTTTTGCGTAATCATCCCTGTTGTATTTTCCGTTTTTGCAGATAAGAATCTCTTGCAGATATCAGGAGCGGGATTTCTTTACATTATTTTTGCGATGGCTTCACTTTCAGCCAGCAAACATTGGCATGAAACAGGAGAATTCTCTTTTCAAATAGTTGTTACAGCAATTGTTCTCATTGCATTATCGGTTGTATTTGTTTTATTTAAAAAACAATTCCATTATATTTTTATTGTATTCTTTTTAGTAAACTCTTTTTATTCATTACTATCTTTAACTACACAAGGCTCATCGAATACGGGTCTTCAGCAAGAGATCTCTGGTTATCCCATATACAGCGAAACAAAGAACAAACGCCTTGCAAAAAATAATGACGTAATTTTTCTTGTATACGAAGCTTATGCTAACGAAGAAACTATGCGTATTTACGGAATAGATAATTCGGCACAAATTGACTACCTTGCCCAAAAAGGCTTTACCATTTACGGCAATGCATATTCAAATGGACCTTGCACCAATTCATCTATTTCCGGAGTTTTTTCAGTAGGGATGAAACCTCAAAAACGATATACAAACAAAATGAATGCAATTACTCAAAGGCACATTGTAGGAGGTTCTGTTCAAACAATACTTCAATCTAAGGGCTATAAAAGCCTTGGCATATTTCATACAGATTCCTTTTTTAGGGGGTTAAATCGCCAAGAGATAAAATACGATTACTTTTTTCCTGAAGTTATAAGTGGAGAAAACTCATTGCTCATTTATTCAATACTTGAAGGAGAATTTAGACATGAAGCAGGATATTATAAGACTCATTATAAATCCTATATAGAAAAAAAACGGCGAGTTCTAAACATGAAAAATCTGCCTCCGTATATACTCTATTCTCACAGCACTGTCCCGGGACATAGCCAAAACTCCGGTCGCTGCATGCCTGACGAAACAAAGAAATATTCTAAAGGCATTAAAAAAGCCAATTACGAAATGCAAGGCGACATCGAAGCAATATTCAAAACAAATCCTGATGCCATAATAATAGTTGCAGGAGACCATGGACCTTATTTAAGGCGGAATTGTGCCGCCCTTTCACGCATGAAAGATAATTTAGATAAAAAAGATATCGACAGATATGACATTCAAGACAGGTATGGTCTATTTTTGGCAATTAGATGGCCAAATAAAGACATCGGAAGTAAATATGATATCAGGATTATCCAGGATATATTTCCTGCTGTTTTTTCTTACTTATTTGACGACGAATCATTATTTGATAAAACCAGGGCGGAAAGGATTACGCATTATCCAAACTTTTTTACAAAAGGTGTTTCTGTCAAAGATGGAATTATTATAGGTGGGAAGGATAATAACCAACCTCTTTTTCTAAAAGATAAAAAACCTAAATAGCTTTCTGTGTAGTAAAAGTAGTCTGATACCTTTCACAGCAACTATTTACTTAAAAGTTCAAGAATATAATCAGATCCAATCTTTGATGATTCTCCGGCATGAAATATATATTTTTCTCTGAGTTTGCGTATTTCATCTATGTATTTGTTGTTTAAATGCATCTGTTTAATTATTTTGGGCAGGTTTTCTAAATCTGCCGTTTTGTGAATAATGCCTATCTTTTTCCTGATAGAAAGCTCTAAAGGCTCAATACTAAAATTTTTATATTCATCGTTTTGCATTTTGTAGGGGACATCAAGAAACAATACGGGTCTTTCAGTTCCAAATGCATACTCAAGAGCTATTCCTGAACAGTCACAGATAAGGATGTCGGATTTTAATAAGGAATCATCTGAAGAAACAGATTTTTCAAATGTAAATGATGCGTTTTTTGAGAATTTGTTGAAAATGGAATTTATTATCTCCGGCGATCTTCTGATTGTTTCCGGGTGAGGTCTTGCTATAACTTCAAAACCGCTTTTGAGTAAAATATCAATTAGCTTTTCTCCGCATGATTCGAAAATGTTGTTTTTTCCCCAGGATGGTGCAATGAGTAGGGTTTTCGGCTCTTTACTTGCAGGATTTGAATCTCTGTATTTTTTGTAATTGCTTATAATCCTTCCCAGCCTGTAATAACCCGCTTCTATAAGAGCTTTGGGTTTAAGTTTGTTCATACTTTCATATTTTCTTATCTCTTCAATCTGATGAGGGCCGGTACAGAGTATTGAATCGTAATGATCAAATGCCCCTTTTCTGTACATCATGTGAGTGCTTACCATGGAATGAAATACATACACATAATGAACGGGATTTGCGGATCTTTTGAGGTGAAATTGATTCAAATCGGTTAATGTCATTATAAAAACTTTACATTTAATAAGTGACATCACAAACGGCAGATATGATTTGATGTAAAAGGCTTTAATTTTTTTGTTTTTGCTTTTAAATATAGGGTCATTGGGGTCGGATGTTATATATGAAATTGTTTTGTTATGATTATTTGTTAGCTCGTCTATTAAGCCTTCAAAATTTACGTAATATCCTTCATGTTCAGAGTATATGACAATCTCTTTATCTTCTTTAGGTGTTTTAAAAGAGAATCGGAAAAGATCGGAAATTTCTTTCAGTAAACTCATAAAACATCACTGAGCAGTTTTCTTAAATCCTTTTCACTCATTTTTCTTGGGTTGTTGCTGACTCTTTGGGGACTAAGACCGTTTTCAACAATAGTATTAATATCAGTCTTCCTTATACCCAGTTCAGACAGTTTCGTTTTGAGTTCTATGGCTTTCATTAATTGCGTAATGTAATTTTTTGTTTCTTCAATAGATTTTGAATTGAGCATTAATGAGAGTTCTTTAATTCTGTCTTTTACAAAATCTATTCCTCTTTTATCCTGTATATTATCGTTTGAAACGTTGAAGTTGAATTCGAGTAAAGATGGCAGCGTGAGAGCAACGGCATGACCGTGAGGTATGTTAAAAAAAGATGTTATCGGATAAGAAATTGCATGCGATGCCGTAGTTTTAGAAATATTTATAGCTCTTCCCGACAGGTTACTTGCATCTAAAAGAATCTCTCTTGAAGCAAAATCCGGATTATTTACGGTTTTTTCCAAAACTTTTACGATTTTCTCAATAGCAAGTTTGCTGTATTCTCTTGATTTGTCAGTAGAATTAACCGCCCAGTATCCCTCAATGGCCTGACAGAGAGCATCAATTCCCGTACAGGCTGTTATATAAGGCGGTAAACTTAAGGTGAATGTGGCATCAAGAATTGCGTAATCGGCAAGAAGATTTTCATGGGCTAGCGAGTATTTTGTCTTGCCGATGTTGATTACGGAGAATTGAGTAGATTCGCTGCCTGAACCGGCTGTTGTAGGTATCATAACCATGGGTGTGCTTCTTTCAGATACGGGTCTATTTCCCTTTACGATGTTTTCTATATTGTTTTCATTGGCAAGGCAAGTTATAGCCTTCGCTATGTCCATAGCACTTCCGCCGCCTACTGCGACGGTTAAATCACATTTTTTCTCATTAAATACTTTAATGCCTCTTTTTAGATCTTCTATTGTCGGATTGGCCTGAAAATCACAAAACCTTGTTGAGTTGTAATTCTTAAATATAGGATTAAAAAGTTTATGTGCATTACTTGAAGAATATGATTTATTGCCCGTTACAAGATAAATGCTTGAAGGATTTATATCCTT
>CAYYBZ010000074.1:0-2833 GCA_964470285.1 uncultured Oligoflexia bacterium | reverse complement strand
CCTTAAGTATATCGGCTAATTTTTTATATGAGTTTTGTCCTGAAATTATTTGTTGTTTCATAATCTATTTTTTAATGAAATTGATGAAAGAGCTTTTATTTTCCGCTGGAGTTTTTGTAGGTCTACCCAGATTCTCTCTTGCCCCTGATGATGTTTTAATTTCAAGAAGGGAAGGGCCTTTTAACTGTTTAAATTTAATAAAAACCGTTGAAAGTTTCAAGCGATTATCTGCGGAAAAAACATTTGTGTAGCCGCATGATTTGGCTATGGAAGGAATATCTATATCAAATCCTGCGGTTTTCTGGCCGCCCACTGAATCATGAACTCCGTTATTTATGACTATGTGTTTTAAGTTCTCTGGTTTAATTGAGCCTATTGTTGCAAGGGCTCCCATATGCATAATCAATGCTCCATCTCCGTCAATACAGAAAACAGTTCTGTCGGATCTGGATATTGCAATTCCCAGGGCGATTTGAGAGGCATGTCCCATAGAACCTACCGTTAAAAAATCTCTTTCATGACCTTTTTTTAATTCTTCCCTGTATTCAAAAAGTTCTCTGGAAGTCTTTCCTGTTGTTGAAACAACAATATCTTCTTCGGATAAATTATCGATAATTATTTTTACGGCATCCTCTCTTCTAAGTTCATGAAAGTCTTTCATTTTATTCTTGAGTTTGTAAGAGCAGAATGTGCCTTTTTTAACCACTATCGCATACGGGGAGCTTTTTTCTTTCATGTAATTAATGGCGGCTGAAACGCTTTTCTCGGCCTTGTCAGGTGAATCGGGAAAAATATCATAAGGGATTCCGAGTACATCAAAAAGCTTAAGAGTAACTTTGCCCTGTTTAACATGCTGGGGTTCATCCTTTATTCCGGGTTCGCCCCTCCATCCTACAAGCAAAAGAGCCGGTATGCCGTACACATCTGTGTCCGTTAGTGATGTTAAGGGGTTAACGGCATTACCCTGACCGGAATTCTGCATGTAAACAAGAGCTGTCTTGCCTGTTGCTAAGTGGTAACCGCCTGCAATGCCTATTGCATTCCCTTCATTTGCCGCAACAATATGTTTTGTCTTTTGGGCGTTATCCGAGATATATGAGATAAAATCTTTTAAAAGAGAATCGGGAACGCCTGTGAAGAAATCTATACCGTTTAAATCCAGTTGATTGAGAAAATCTCTACATTCAATCATTGTTTCTCCGCTAAAACTTCGATTTTGGTATGAGATTGATTATTTCCTTAACCGACATGCAGAATTCGGAAGCCTCGTATGAACGGCGGTTTTTTAAGATCTGTTCTGCAACCTTTATCATAGCCGGATAAGCGCTTCTAAGAAGATGATTGGCATAAATAACAATATTAACTCCGGCTTTTTGAAGTTCATCTTCAGTAATTTTGTCATATGTGGTTGGGACAACTACTAAAGGTACTTTTTTACCTAATTTTTTATATGCGGAACAGAATCCTAAAATTTCATCAGGCTTTTTATCTTTGCTGTGAATCATGATGGAATCGGCACCGGCATCAATATAGGCCTTTGCCCGATTGATAGCATCATCCAGTCCGTTTTCAAGAATGAAGCTTTCAATTCTCGCAATTATCATAAAATCTTCTGTAACTTGCGCTTTTTTTCCGGATGAGATTTTTTTTGAAAAATTCTCGATGCTGTCCTGTGTTTGTTCTACTTCTGTTCCCAAAAGAGAATTTCTTTTCAATCCGATTTTATCTTCAATTATAACTGCCGAAGCTCCCAGCCTTTCCAGTGTTCTTACCATGAACACGAAATGTTCCATCATGCCGCCGGTATCACCGTCGAAAATAAGAGGTTTGGTTGTCACCTCCAGAATGTCGTTTAGCGTAGTTAGTCTTGATGTTAAATCGACGCATTCGATATCCGGTCTTCCACGGGCTGCTGAATCTGTCAAACTGGAAAGCCATATTCCGTCAAATTCCCTTAATGAACCTTCTAGGGTTAATTTTGTGTTTTCTACTATAAGGCCGGTTAAGCCGGAGTGTGCTTCAAGAATTCTAATTAAGGGTTTTGTTTCAAGCAGACGCTTAAATCTCTTCATCCTTATATCGGGTGTAGTTCCAATTTCATTTAGGGCATTGTTGAGCTGTGTTGAAGAGATGCCGGGCGTATAAGGGATTTCAATCAATTCTCCGCCCCATTCCTTTATGGTATCGATAACTCTCTGCCTTGTTTCCTTTTGAACGCCTGTTTTCCAGTCATCGCCGTGAACTACAAAGTCAGGTTTTAATTTTTTTAGATTTGGAACATAATCCAGTGTTTCCTGGGGGATTACCTCCTTTATCCCTTTTATGTTTTCTACGATAATCTTGCGCTGTTCATAGGTTAGAAAGGGTAGCCTCTTGTAGCTTGCAATTGCGCTGTCGGTTAATAAGCCCAGGGTTACTTCGCCATACTTTTTAGCTTCATTTATGATGTTCAGATGCCCCGGGTGAACCAGATCGGCACTCATGGCAACGTAAACTTTCTTCATTTCTGATAAGCTCCCTTATTGTTGGATGTGTTTGTCTTTTTGAGGATTTTTAGCCTTTTGAGCTTCGGCAGTATCTTCAGTTTTTTTACCAAAAAGTCTTTTGAAAAAATCCTTAACTCGTGTCCAGAAAAGTTTCAACGCGAATAGGGCGCCTACAATTGCAGCGATAAGCATTTGAATGACAAAACTGCCTGTTCCGGGATCAAGATAGGCGTAGGCATTTCTGATAAAAGAAATGATAACTACCGCAATTATTAATAAATATGTGGCTGGTGGTAGTTTGTTCATGTTATACCTCTTTTTGTATTATCTTAGGTACCAGGTTCCTT
>CAYYBZ010000073.1:0-8043 GCA_964470285.1 uncultured Oligoflexia bacterium | reverse complement strand
ATTCCAAAGAAAAAATTGAACCCACAGGCTTGGGGGTTTGGGTTTTTATAAACATGCCGCCTTCTGAGATATTTTCAGAATACTCCGAGATAAAGCCCGAGAATTTCTCAAACTCCATATTTACTTTGAGTTTGAGAGGTACTCTTGTCTGTGATCTAGGATAAAATTTCTTGGAATCGTCGTCTACCATAGCTTAATTGAAGAAGTATAACAGATTTTTCCGATAAGAAAATACTATTAAACCAGCCGGAATTATTGCAGATTAATAAGGGCTTGTTATCTCTCCGACAGTGCCGTTTATCTTGCAGGATACGCTGTTATCTGTATTAAGAGGACATCCTATTGCCCGACCGTATAATTCCAGAAGAGGTTTAATAAGCGATTCAGTCGGGGCAAGCTTAAGATCCATGTTTATATCGATAATACTATCAAGTAAATCAGGCTGAATTCGCACACCGCCTTTGATGTTGCCCTTTAAACCTTCCTTTTCCACGTAAAGATCCCTTATCTGTAAAAGACCCTTGTTTATGACCATCTTGAACTTGATTTTCGAAAATACGGGTAACATCCCCAGAAACCCCATAAATTGGCTTGAATCTGAATAAGACTGTGTAGATATGGGTTTACCCTCGATTTTAAAATCCGTAATATCAATATCAAGTTCTCCTTCACTGTTGAAAAACTGTGCAGAGTTGAAATTGCTAAGAGCTTCCCTGTTCATAGTTGTTGAAAGAGATGACTTTGCATTGCCCTTAAAACTTATGCCAGCTGAGGACATTAACGGTTCAATACTTTTTAAATCGAGTGAGCGTGTTTCTAAGTTAATGTTTGCCGTTTCTTTATTTGCCCGGAAGTTCCCTGAAACACTGCCTTTGCCTAATTCTATTTTGTAATTTAAGTTTATTGCTTTAGTGAAAGGATAGAGAATCGCGCCAAGAACAGGGATTTTGACCACCAATTCGTCCAATTTAATGGTTTCTCCGCCGGTTATGTCCAGGCTGGAAAAAAGTACAGATTCAGCTTTTATACCTAAAGGAAGGGCAGGCGATACTCTTGATGTTTTAAGCTCCATATTATAACGGTGCTGAACCTCTTCAATGTATGAGTCAAATATCCTCTCATATGGGAATGTAAGGTAAATAGTAAACAGATATACTGCCAGTCCAAGGCCGCCAAAAATAAGTACAGTTTTAAAATTATTTTTAATGTAATCAATCATAACTATTTAGGGCTAAAGGTTGAAACGGAAAAAGTCACGTCAAGATAAACCGGATCGGTGTAGTTGTGTCTGATTCTTAAGGAAGTTATTTTAAGAAATTCTTTTGAGTTTTCTATTTCAAATAGGAATTCCTTTAAAGTTTCAAGATCGATCATTTTGACCTTAACCTCAACCTGGCTTTCCGTATAATAATCGTTAGGTTTTGTAGGATTCCTGGGAGGTCCTATCGAATCAATTTTTATACTTCGTGATTCTGCGATTTTTTCAAGTCTGCTGGCAAGTGAAAAATCGGCCGGTGTATTCTTTATCGTGTTCTCAATCTGTTTTAATATTATGAATGAGGAGTTGTATTCGTCTCTTAAAATTTTCATCCTTTTAGATGAAGAGCTGAAGTCGTTTACCTGAGCCTCTTTCCTGTCAAGGCTCAGGTCGATTAGATAGTAAACGAAAAGCAGTAAGAATAAACAAATAAGGGCACTTCCGGCAATGACAATTTGCCTGTCTCTGTCCGAAAGTCTCATTACGTAATCACGGATCTGGTCTATTTTTAAGTGTTTATAAAGAAGATCGTTTAAGAAAACAGCCGTTTTTTCCTTGATATCTTTCATGCGTAAATTCCTTTAAAGTTAATTTCTTTTTTCCCCGACCGTTATATTTATGGAAAATTTCTTTTTCCCGGGTTCTGCGGCGTCTGAAATCTCGCCTTTTTGAACATCTGTAAAAGGTTCAAACTGCCTAAGGCTGGCAATTAGTTTGTCTACTGAGCTGAACGAATCTATTTCTCCGTTAAATGTTATGTTGTTTCTGAAAATATTTAGCTCCACAACGTCGACAGTAATATCTTTCGGGGTTCTTGCTGATATTTCCTGTAGTATGCTTAAAGCGGAAACTTCGGCAAGGCCTGCCGTCAGAATCTCTATCTGGTCCTTTGCTTTTTTTATTCTTTCTTCAATAATTCTTTTGCCCTTGCTCGCCGATGTTATTTTGAGCTTTTTATAATCATCTCCCAGAACACTTTTCATCGCATAAAGCATCTTTTTTTCCTGATCGGCCTCGTAAAGAGAGAGTTTGTAGTAACGTACTCCAAAGTTGGCGATCACAAAAAAAGCCAGGATAGCCAGCCATGTGACTATGAAAGATGCCTTGCTTTTTATTCCCTTGAACTCATGCTGAAATGAAAAAGCATCTTTTCTTAAATTTATATCTGAGACTTTTTTGTTCTGGTTCTTTACGGCAATTTTTACACCTAAAGCTATTGATTGCGTCATAACCCTTTCTCTGGGTCCCAGTTTTTTTGAGATTTCATGAGTCGGGGGGAAGCAGTGAAGCAAAGATGTTTTAATGCGGGTTTTATGAAGGAAATAAGTGTCAATATTCCTCATTAGAGATGTCCCGCCGCAAAGAAATAGTTGATCGACTTTCTTTTTTTCGGATTCATCCTCTGAAGCGCTTTGTTTTGATTTGAAAGCCTGAATCGTCTGTTTTATCTCTTCTATCAGCGGGTCTATAGCTTCCGTTAGAACTTCGGTAATTTTCTTTAAATCCTTTTTAAGGGCGGGAGTTTCTTCTGTCTTAAGAATTCCGTGGCGAATTTTGACCTCTTCGGCCTGATCGTATGTAAGGTCAAGTTTCATTCTCAAGGCATTGGTAAGGTTTTTCCCTCCTGTCAGCAATGTTCTTAATGAAAGGAGCTCACCGTTAGAAATTATGGCAATATTGGTTTTTGAGTGGCCAAGATCAATAAGAGCAACCGTTTCAGAGGGCGCAACCTCTAAAATATGATAAACGTTTAAAAGAGAGAATGAATCAATGTCTACAAATTTGGGATCGATATTTACACCTTCAAAAACTTTAAGATGATTTGCCATCAAGTTTTTTTTGACCGCGCTGGCGAGAAGGGTTGTGGAGTTCCTGGATGTTCTTATTGTGTGATAGTCGATTATCAGCTGATCTATCGTAAACGGCAGATAATTCTCAAGCTCGAATGGAAGAACTTTTTCGACCTTTTTCTTATTGAAGGGCAGGGTAAGCATTCTTGTGGAAATCGCATTGCCGGGGATTGCGCTTACCGTCACATGTGGATTTATACGATTTTCGTCTACCAAACCTTTCAATGCTTCACGTGTGGCTTCAATTTTTTGCTCAACAGTCAAATCGTCGGCTTTTAAGAAACTCGATTCAAACAGATCCGTCAGGGTAAACGTTCCGAAGGAAACATCAAATATTGCTCCCTTGATGGAATAAGAACCGAGATCAAGACCGAATACTTTCTGGCCCATTTTTAAATATCCCTCCAGTAAATTATTGAGTATTCCCTTCCCTGGCGTTTTGCAACGGCTGTTATTGTACTTTGAGAATTTTCTACTATTCCGGTTGATTTAAGCCTGAAATAATCGCTTTTCACTCCGATTATATTCTCGATACTTCTCGATATCGGTTGCTCTTTGTCTTTAGGATCAATCCCCAGCTTATCCTGTATATATTTAATGTACTCGTCTTTTGAGTTCCAAACGATTCCGCCGTCTCTCTCTTCCATTATTTCCTTGCTGACTTGCCATGGGTCGGAAACGAAACCCTGATCGAATAGAGAGGCGATTATCTCCCTGGGGGCGGTATTAACGTTGATTTTACTCAAGGGAACTGTGGACTGAGGATATGAAAACGGGAAAACCGTTATGAAAGGCTCCAATTCCGTATAAAAATCCAGTGTTACCCCCTTTACAAGCTTAAGCTCCCCTGGACTGAAAAAGGCGGCATTTTTTACTCGATAGTCGTAATAATCACTGTCCTCAATTCCGCCTCCTATACCTGCAATTTCCGAGTTAACATCCACCCAGTCAACGATTTTATTCAGAATCTCTTCTCTCGATTTATATCTGAAAAACTTCTGAAATTTAGGCATGGTCATAAGATTCATCAAGACAGTATAAACACCGTTTGGTGTTTCAGCGGTAAACTGAATATCGTTAACGTTTATTCTTGAGCTTTCATCTGAAATTTCCGAAATAAAAGAGCCGCCTATATCCTGGGATTTTTCAAAATTCTTAAGAGCATCTTGACTGAGCCCCGATTCTTCAAGGACATCCGAGAACATCCCGGCTCCCAAAGGATACATAAGGGGTATTGTCCACCAGAATTCGGTTAAGTTGTCGGAATTACCGATATACTTTCCTAAAAGCTGATGCGCGACACTGTCCATTACTATTCTTTGTGCTCCCATTGATATGCCGGATTTTGCCAGATAGTACGCTTTTGTTGAGTCTCTTAAGTTTGTAGTTATTTTTGCGTTTATTCGCGAGGAGAATGTCAGCTCTACCGCAAGGGTTGCCAGAACAACCGTAACAATCAAAACCATAAAAAGAGCAAAGCCTTTCTCTTGGCATATATTTAAGATATTTTTTTTAATGTATATCATGATAGTTCTAGTCAAAAATTGATGGAGAAGCGGATGGCTTGGGCGTCGGCGTAGGAGTTTCTCCTGCTCCTTCTTTTTCTTCTCCTTTTCCCTTGTCTTTTCCGTCATCCTTCCCCTCGTCCTTTGAAACAGAGGGCGGATTAAAAGATTTCATGTCCAGCCTTGAAAGGGGTATATTAACCATCGTATAGTATCTGTGTTCGTTTCCCCTGTGGTCGAGTACATCCAGACTTATTTTTACGGCTTTAGGAATCTTTTCCTTTTTCCTGGTCTCTATGGATTCATGATCCCAGCGGTCGGAAAATTTCTCTCCGTCGTGATATTCCATCTTTAAGGAGGATACTGAACCTATCATTTTTAAACTGCGGCCTTCATAATCGTTAAAATCTCTCTTAATTACCTTTGTTTCCTTCCGTATGAGGGCAGAGTATTGCGGATTTTCGTCATCCGGTTGCAGTTCATATATAACTTTGGTTTGCTCGCATTCCTTTGATTTCGGATCAAGCTGTTCATGAGCAAATGTTGTAAAAGTAACTTTATCGGAAGAACCGACAAATCCTGTGCGGTTTTTTACCTGAGGTATTATGAACGCCAGCTTAAAATCTCGGCTCATTCTTTCAAGAACTATTCTTACCATCTGGCTGAAATCGTCCTTTTTCTCGACGGCGTCTCTGGTTTTGGCGCTCGTAAAAAGGGATGACCACACGGAAGTGGTTATTAGCCCCACTATTACTACGGCAATGAGCACTTCCATTAAACTGAATCCCTTTTCATATTTGCAGGTTAACTGTTTCATAATAACTTATAACTCTAATCGGAATCTTCTGTGCTTTATTCTCCTTCCGTAGGACCGGATCCCTGCGATGTTACTATCGGAAGCTGTTTAGGATTTGAAAAATGCGAGACAAGTTCTACATTTCCCTCTTTTTTACCTTCTTTAAAAAAAACCTTAAGTCTTACCTCCTTAATGGATTTTTCAAGCATTTCCTGAGCCATTTTCAAATAAGAGTTTTCGGAAACGCTTTCAGTATCCTTGTCAAGAGAAACTAACGGAATCTGAATTTTACCCGATGTATATTCCCATCTGTAATCTTTAAAATTATCGTCTTCAAACTTGCCGTCGTCTTTGTCCAGCAGATACTCGAAACCCTTTTCCGCGACCTCGAATTCCAGTTCGGACATCCTTGCCTTGGCAAGATTCACGGCAGTGGTTATGTATTCGGCTCTTTCAGAAAGCCTTATTGCCTGTGACTGGGTATTGAACACTGCAATCAGAACAACGGCTAATATAGCTACTGAAATCATTACTTCCAGCAGTGAGAATCCCAATGCGTTATTTCTTGTTTGGATCGACATATTCGTCAAATACTGTAGGTTTCCCGGTAATGGGATTAACCTTAATTGAATAAACTCTCTCTTTTTTATCAGATATATAAACAATCGATTCGTCAGCAAATCCAGTAGGCAGAAAAACTATCGCGGAGGCGGTCTGTTCATCTTCAGTGGGACGAAAATCTCTGTCATAAGTTTTTTCTTCCCTGTAAAGATACAAACCCTTTATCTTTACGTATACGGGAAGAGAAAACTCTTTTGCGAAGTCTTGAGAAACCTCTACAAATTCTCCTTTAGGGGCCTTTTCAAGTTCTTCCTTCTCGGAAATTGTGAGTTCTTCTTCGTTAAAATCTTCATCCTTTCCCAGCATTTCAGCAGGGGATTTCTCCACCCATTCCTCAATTTTTATGGAATCTTGCTTTTCACCGTAGTTAAATACAAGACGTAATCTCTTGTTCTGCGAAACTGCCATGCTGTATGTGTAACTAATCAATCCGGCAGTTCGTCTGGCTACCGAACGCAGGGTCATCCCGGCCATATTGCCGAATTTAGGAATTGCAAGGGCATAGATAAGTCCCAGAATTGCAACAACCGCAATCAGTTCAATAAGAGTAAAACCTGAAATTTTATTTCTGATTTTCATGGATCAGATTTTTCAACCCTCTAAGTCCCAGTTTGTAATGTCGTCTTCTGTCCCTTCCTGACCGTCGGGACCGTTTGACCACAGGTCGTAAGAAGACTGATTTTTTATTCCGGGTTCCCTGTAATTGTAATAGTTGTTCCACGGATCTTTGGGGAGTTTTCTCGGCTGTAAATATCCGTCCGATGAATAATTCTTGGCGTTTCTTCCTATTGTCGGTTCTTCTATAAGTGCTTCGATTCCCTGCTCGGTGCTCGGATAAAAACCGTTATCCATTTTAAATGTATCCAAGGCCGTTCCCAGCCTTGTTATCTGTATCTGGGTTGTCTTAATATTGGCTTCACCGAGCCTTCCCATAACTGCGACACCAACGATACTGGTAAGGGTTCCTATAATTATTACGACTGCGAGTATTTCAAGCAGTGAGAAACCTCTTTGGTTCTTTTTTTGAACTCTGTTTAAATACCTTCTCATAATCTCCTCCTAAAATATTATATTGCGGAAGTTAACTGTATAAGCGGCAGCATTATTGATACGACAATGCCTCCTATAATAACGGCCATGGCCAAAATCATAAACGGTTCCATCAAGGCGGTTAAAGTATTAATTCTGGCTTCAAAAGTGTTGTCATACGTTTCAGATATTTTCTGAAGCATTTCTTCCAGTTCGCCGGTTTTTTCTCCTATTGCTATCATATGGGTAACAAGCGGAGGGAATTCATTGCTCCTTCTTAAAGGCTCCGCAATTGTCTGGCCTTCGGAAATGTTTAATCTTGCTTCTTCAATAGCCTGTGCGAAGATGACATTGTTGACTACGTTCTTGACTATGTCCATTGCAACCAGAACATTTACACCGCTTGAAAGCAATGTCGAAAAGGTTGAGGCAAATCTTGAAACGGCTACCATTCTTAACAGGGGACCGAATATCGGGAGCTTTAGTTTGAAAGCGTCGTATCTCTTTCTACCCTTGGGTCTGTTTACATAAGATTTGAAAATAAAAAATACTGCAAAGATAAAAATTATTATAAGGAGCCAGTATGTCTGAAAAAACTCGCCGGCGCCGATAACGAATTTGGTAATATAGGGCAGGGGTGTATTAATACTGTCAAAAATCTGTTTTATTTTAGGGATAAGGTAAGTGAACAGAAAAATCATAACGGCTAAGCTGACAAGAAGCATTATGAACGGATAAGCTAAAACGGAAACAAGTTTACCCCTGAGCCTCATCTGGCCCTCTGTAAAATCAGCCAGTCTGTTGAGAACGACATCCAGTGTACCTGAGGCTTCGCCGGCTCTAACCATGTTTATATACAGATTTGAAAACATCTTGGGATGTTCCTTTAGTGCATCTGCAAGATTACTTCCTTCGTTTACCCTGTCTCTTACCATTGAAAGTGCATTTTTAAGTCTGACATTATCTACCTGATCAATGAGCGCC
>CAYYBZ010000072.1:0-8155 GCA_964470285.1 uncultured Oligoflexia bacterium | reverse complement strand
CAGGATTCATCTGATATGCTTTTCTGTCACCAAACTTCGGTGCAGATTCTGCCGCATCCCTGAAAGGTCCGTAAAAAGACGATGCAAACTTTGCGGCATAACTCATTATTGGAATATACTTAAACCCGGTTTCGTCCAAAGCATTTCTTATAAAACCTATTCTTCCGTCCATCATATCCGACGGCGCAACCATATCAGCTCCGGCTTTTGCATGGCTTATTGCCTGTTTGGCAAGTATTTCAAGTGTCATATCGTTATCAACCTGACCGTCTTTAATCGGGCCGCAATGACCGTGATCGGTGTATTCACAGTTGCAGACATCTGTTACTACAAATAAATCTATTCTTTCCGCTCTCAACTTTTTAACCGCAGTCTGAATAATCCCCGTATCGGAATATCCTTCACTTCCCAAATCGTCTTTTTTCTCTGGAATCCCGAAAAGAAGAACTGATTCAATCCCGAGTTTTTTTACATGTCTGCATTCTTCAATAAATCTATCTATTGAAAGCTGATACTGGCCGGGCATTGATTTAATTTCTTTCTTAACCGAATTACCGGGGCATACAAACATCGGATAAATTAATTGCTTTTTATTTATTGTCGTTTCGTTAACCATATCTCTAATAGCCTTTGAGCCTCTTAGCCTTCTCATTCTTTTAAAATGATGCATTTCTATCTCCCTTCATTACTGTAATAATCCTTAATCGAATCAACCAGTGCCGGTATTGTCGATTCTCTTGCCTCGACTGTCGGAGAAAACCCGAAGTCCTTAATCGCATTCGATGTAACAGGGCCTATACTTGCAATAACAGGTTTTTTCTTTAGTTTTTTAAAGTTGCCTTCACCGTACCAGTTAAAAAAGTTCCTTACTGTCGAAGAAGCGGTGAACGTAAAGCAGTCAATTTCTCCGGCGGCTATTTTCTCGCGAAATTCTTCCTTTGAGTTTTCAACAGCCTGCGTTCTGTAGGCTGTAACATTATTAACTTCCGCTCCTTCGGCTTCAAGGTCGCCTACAAGATCCATTGGAGCTATATCCGAGCGGGCCAGCAGTATTCTCTTACCCGTTACGTTAAAGTCTTTTGTGATCTCCTTTGCAATTAAATCGCTTTGATATCTTGACGGCTGGAAATCGGCCTTAATACCCAGCTCCTCAAGTTTTAAGGTAGTAGCCGGACCTATGCTGCCTATTAAAATATCGCTCAGAGCCCTTGAGTCTTTCCCCGTTTCCTTAAGTCTTTCATTAAAGAACGTTACTCCGTTTACGCTGGTAAAAATTACCCAGTCATATCTCTCAAGATTTTCTATAGCTTGGTCCAGAGGGCTGAAATCCAAAGGAGGTTCTATTTTTATTGTCGGAAGCTCAAAACACTGCCCTCCGTTTTCAGCAAGAAGCTCGACTAATACACTGGCCTGTTCTCTGGACCGTGTTACTAAAAAGCTTTTGCCGAAAAGAGGCTTAGCCTCAAACCAGCGCATTTTTTCTCTTAAATTGACTACTCCTCCGATAAGTATCATTGCCGGAGGTCTGTAAAATTCTTCCGGTATATGATTTTTAATGTTCTCAATCGTTCCGGTAAATGTTTTTTGATCGCTGGTCGTACCCCATCTTATAAATGCGCAGGGAGTATTTTTATCCATTCCGTTTTCAATAAGCTTTTTGAGATTTGATTCCATGTTTTTAACGCCCATATAAAAAGCTATTGTTCCTCCAAGCTCCGCCAGCGACTTCCATGGGATTCTTCCCTTTTCCTTGTCATCCGCTTCATGCCCGGTAACCAGCGTAAAAGTCTGGGTGTAATCCCTGTGGGTTACCGGGATTCCCGAATAAGCCGGCGATGCTATTGCGGCTGTTATTCCCGGGACAATCTCGAAGGGTATCTTTTTTTCTTCAAGAGCGATTACCTCTTCACCCCCTCTGCCGAAAACAAAAGGGTCACCGCCCTTTAATCTCACGACCGTCTTACCAGGCAGTGCTTTTTCACAAAGAAGCGCATTTATCTCTTCCTGAGGCATTGTATGCTTACCTGCTTTTTTCCCCACATAAACTATTTCACATGATTTTTTTGCATATGTTAAAAGTTCCTTTGCGACCAGGTAATCGTAAAGTATAACATCTGCTCTTTCGATTAATTCTTTACCTCTTAAGGTTATAAGTTTGGGATCTCCGGGTCCCGCACCTATTATGAAAACCTTTCCCTTTCTATCAGGCATTTTTGCTCCTTATTTTTGACAGAATATTTCTGCCGCCTTTATTAAGTAACTGTTCGGCAAGTTTCTTACCGAGATATTCAGACTCTTTAGGGTTTCCGCTTATTTCACCTTCTACGCTGTCTTTTCCGTTTAAGCTGGAAATTGCGGCTTTTAAAATAAGGATACCGTTTGTATATGAAGATTTACATCCGACCGGAACCTGACATCCGCCCTGTACATTCTTAAGAAAACTTCTCTCGGCTTCAACGCAAAATCTGATTTCTTTATTGTCGGTTTTTTTTACAAAGGCTTCCCTTGCATCGTTTTCCCTCATTTCCAAAGCTAATGCACCCTGTCCGACTGCCGGAAGCAGAAAATCAGAATCAAAAATATCCGCAACATGCTCTTCAAGATTCATTCTTTTAATTGCAGCTAAAGCCATCAGCATTGCATCCATATTGCCTTCTTTAAGTTTTCTCATACGCGTATCGACATTTCCCCTTAAATCGATAAATTCCAGATCGTCTCTCATTCTTTTTAAAAAGGCCCGTCTTCTTAAAGATGATGTTCCTATTACGGCTCCCGATTTAATTTCATTGAACTTTTTTCCGCTTGCGGAAATCCATGCATCTTCGGCAGATTCTCTTTCCGGGTAGGAAGCAATTTTCAAACCCCTTGAAAGTTCCGTAGGTAAATCCTTGCAGGAATGAATACCGACATCTATTTTGCCCGCTAAAAGCTCGTCTTCAATGGCCTTTGTAAAAAGGCCCTCGTCTCCTATCTTTGCAAGCGGTACATCTGTAATTATATCTCCCTTTGTCTTTATTATTTTAATCTCGACTTCCAGACCGGGGTTGTTGTTAAGCAATAAAGTCTTGGCCCTCCCGGCCTGCCAAAGAGCTAGCTTCGAACCTCTCGACCCTATTACAATTTTATTTTTATCACGCATCACGCATTACCCGGCACGCATTAATCGTCATAACCTTCTTTAAATAACTCCTCAACAAGAGAAGCTCTTAAAATATAATTATGCGTATTTACGTTAAATCTTTTCAGTTTTTGAAAAGGCCTGTTTGCAATTTTGTTGATTATTCTTCTGGTTAACTCTTCTACATCTTCAAATTTATCTCCAAGCCTGGATTTTACTCCCTTAAGTTCGCTGTTCTTGATATTTTCAAGCTCTGTTTTAATAAGCTTCAGAAGCGGTTCAAACTGAAGATTTCCCATCCACTGCCTGAATTTAAAAATTTCTTCACTTATTATTTTATTAACCTTAACGACTTCCGCTTCCCGGATTTTCATATTCTCGGAAACAATCCCTTCAAGGTCATCTATGTCATATAAAAATATATTAGGAGTTTCTGTTATCCCGGGATCGACGTTCCTCGGTACAGAAATATCCATAAGAAACAACGGATCGATTTTATGCGCACTTGAAATAAAAGAGGAATCATCCCTGCTCAGAATATATTTCTCGGCAGATGTAGAAAATATGGCGATATCGACTTTTCCCAAAACTGTTTTAAAATCATCAAAGGAAACAACCGAGCCTCCGATTTTCACTGAAAGATCCCTGGCTCTATCCAGAGATCTATTTGATATCCATATTTTTTTCACGCCTTCTTTTTTAAAATGATTTAGGGCAATTTCTCCGGTTTCACCGGCCCCTACCAGTAAAACGCTTTTGTTTTTAATTTCAGAAAATATCTTTTTTGAAAGTTCAACCGCTGCATGACTAATTGAAAGTATTCCTTCGCTTATTTTCGTTTCAGTTCTTGCTCTTTTACCGACTCTTATTGCCTGATGAAAAATTTTATTTATCATCGGCCCGTTACTTCCGACTTTTGTAGATATGGAGTATGCGTCCTTGACCTGACCCAGAATCTGGGTTTCTCCTACGACCATTGAATCTATACCGGATGCAACCTCAAAAAGATGCCTGACTGCTGTGTCGTCTTCATAATAGTAGAACATTTCTTTGGGCATTAATCCAAGGTCGACATTTTTGAAGTCCAGGACAGCCTTTTTCATGTTTTGCTTTATTATATGCGAGTGCTCGTGAGTTCCGTAAAACTCGGTTCTATTGCAGGTAGACAGAGCGCAAAGCTCTTCAGCCTCCAAATCCGACTTCTTGGAAATAATAAATTTCTCTATATCCTGCGAATTGAAGCTTAAATTCTCCCTCAATTCCACAGGGCAAGTTTTATGGTTCAGGCCTATTAAGAAGAATCTCATTTGAGTACCTTTTCAATAATACTTTCCAGATCCTTAACCCCGGTCGAATCGGGATTTATCTGATCAGCAACTTCTTCCATCATTTGCATTCTTTTATCAAGATCGTCGGGATACATCTTTTTCAAATTCAGGCGAAACTCCTGAAGCTTGGACAAAAGTCTTTCATCAAAGTTTTTTATCTTTTTTTCCAGATATTTTCTTATTATTTTTGAAAATGCAGGACTTTTCGCAGATGTAGAAATTGCAATCTGAAGATCTCCTTTTGATATTATCGACGGCACATAAAAATCGCATAAAGGCGTTACATCAACCACATTAACCAATATCTTCCTGTTTCTGCACTCATAGCAAATTCTTTTATTTACCTCTTCATTATCCGTAGCGGCAATTACAATTCTTGAGCCGTCAAGATCACCTTCCCTATACTCTCTTTTAATAAGCTCGATTTTTGCTTCTTTACCGAGCTTTTCGATTTCACCTGTAACTTCAGGACTTACAACCCTAAGCTTGTCGGTGTAATTCAAAAGGAGATCGACTTTTCTTTGCGCAACCTTACCTCCGCCAACTACAGTGCATTTTTCCCCTTTTAACGGTACATATATTGGAAGTGATCCTCTCAAATCAGTTCTCCTCTAAACAAAGCTGTGAAAAGATTTCAAAAAAACCTGAACTATTAAAAGCGCCAGAGCGACGATGCAGAAACCTATTATCGAAGAAATTGCATATCTTTTGCCCTTCCATGAAAATACCCTGGAAATAACAAGAAAAGAAAAATAAACAATCCATATGACAACAATGGCGATTATTTTCGGGTCAAATCTAAAATATTGAGAAAAAATCTGTTTTGTAAGGACAAATCCTGCGAATATTCCTATCGTTAAAAGTATAAATCCCAGCTTAACCGAAGCCCTTGTCATCTTGTCCATGGTACCTAAAGGCGGCATGCGCTTATAAAAGGTTGTGAATTTTTTCTGGTGAATTTCCCTGTAAAGGGAAAGATACAGAATACCGTAAATCATGGACAAACCGAAAGCCGCATAACCTAGGGCGGCAGGTATCACGTGCAGAATAAAATACCAGTTTGTAAGGATCGGGTTGACTTCACTTGAATGGGACGCAAAAGAAAGTGAAACAAGCTTAAAAAGAAAAATCAAACCCAAAATCAAAAATCCTGTATTTGAATTCTTTGTATATATTTCAATTAAAAGATAAGTGATTGCAAGCATTATGGCTATCAGGTCAAAAGCCTCAGAAAGGGAAGAAAGCGGAAACTTCTTAAATACGTAAGCAAGCGATCCCAGATATATAATATTAATAAATATAGTTAATATCAAAAGTACTCTTGCAGATATTGATACATCCTTTTCATTTTTTACAAATTTATAGAAGTAAAGGCACCCTGTAGTTAGAAACATCAGTGTTGAAAAAAATGCTAAAAAACTAATCATAATTGCCTCTTAAACAAAATAAATCTTTGTAATACAAGTGCTTAGAGCCTGCGACTGATGGTCTATATACACCAAAAAGCCTATTTATGAAAGCTCACCGAGGCTTAAGGAAAGTTTTAATACAGCAAATCACCTTCAAAAGACAAATATTAATGTAAAATAACAGGTAGTTAAGATTTCTTAAAAGGCATATAGACCCATTTTAATATTAAATTTGCCTTACAGTTTACCGGCTAGTTTTTTAAGATTTTCCTGTATATCTTTTTTAATATGAATTCTCAAAACTCTTCGCTCTCGTTCTTTCAGGGCCTTATAATCTCCTCTTGCCTGGACGCTAATTAGAGTTTTAAAACTGTATCCGGCTCGAGGAACTTCAAAGTCTTTTGAAGGTTCGGCAGTTATCTGCAGAAAAAGCCCCTGATTATTGTCTCCTTTATGAAGCTGTCCGGTCGAATGAAGGAATCTGGGTCCAAAACCAAGTGTCGTAGCTGTTCTATATTTTTTGAGAAGTAAAATTCTGATTTTTTGAAGATAATTTATATAATTCGGGTTTTTCGGCAAATATCCCATAAGCGCTATATAATCCGAGCCTTTAGCCCTATCAAAAAAGGATTTAATAATTTCTGAAACGTTTTGCCCTGCCTTATTATCAAAGTAAACATTAAAATCCTCATCAGAGTAAACGGGTTCATCTTCCTGTATGCTTCCCTTTGCCTCGAATTCACTCATCAGCTCCTTCGCTTTTTTCTTTGAAAGTTCGACATTTGGCTGGTCAAAAGGATTGATGCTTAAAAGAGACCCTAAAACAGCCGTCGCCATTTCCCACCTAAAAAATTCAGCTCCGAGCTCGTATAAATCCCCGATTTCAATTTCAAACACCGGGTAGCCTTTAGTAATTAAAATGTCCAGCGCACTTTTAACATCATCTTTTTCATGTTCCTTAAGCTTAATACAGAAAAAAACCCTGTCCTCACCGTATGAGTCCGGCGAAAAAATCCCTTCGTCTATAACAGGTAAAACCCCCTTGCCCTTTTTCCCGCTGCTTTCGGCAATAAGCTGTTCAATCCAGTAAAGAAAAGATGAAATAGGTTCGGAGGCGACAAAAGTAATTTTATTTCTTCCTTCTTTATAAAGCTCGGCTAAAGCGGCACCCAGTGAAACCGAAGCGTTTTCCTCTAGCGTATAAACGTCTTTTGAAGCCTGTGACATTTTTACGGCGTTTTCTAAAAGGCGTCTTATATCTAACCCGATTAATGCGGCGGGTACCAGCCCGAAATAGGTTAAAGCCGAAAATCTCCCCCCTACATCCGCAGGAGAAGAAAATATTTTTCTAAAACCTTTTTCTTTGGCCTCTTTTTCAAGCCATGAGCCCGGGTCGGTTATAGCAATAAAATTAGAACCGGGGTTTTCCGACAGCCTTAAGTTTTTTTCAAAAAAGTATTTATAAAGGCTTACGGTTTCTATTGTTGTTCCTGACTTTGATGAAACTATGAATAACGTTGTTTTTAAATCTATTCTTTCTTCCAGTTCGGATATAGCATCCGGATGAGTGGAGTCCATGACATGCAGGGCAGGATAACCTCTTTTATTACCGAATGATTTCATGAAAACCTCCGGGGCAAGACTTGACCCTCCCATCCCAAGCAAGATTACGTTTATATAACCATGATCTTTAATTGTTTTCGCAAAATTCATT
This sequence comes from uncultured Oligoflexia bacterium, assembly GCA_964470285.1. Taxonomy (GTDB): domain Bacteria; phylum Bdellovibrionota_G; class CAYYBZ01; order CAYYBZ01; family CAYYBZ01; genus CAYYBZ01. The sequence goes on along the minus strand of CAYYBZ010000072.1, from coordinate 586 downwards.
AAATCATCCGCAACTTTAATCATTTCTTTAGGCGTATCGAGCCAGCCGAGTCTGTCGGTCAATTCTTTTGTTTTTTCAGCCAAGGACCTGTCGGGAACCCAGACTGTCGGGTCCTTTCTCCAGATTCTCGTTGTAAAGTCGGTTTTTTCTAAAACCTTAAGTCTTTCGCGTACATTTTTACCGTAACTCCCGAGCACCATATGCTGGTTACCGGCCCATATCTGTTTCATCTTATCTTTTGTTAATGGAGCCATAATTTTCCTTTCTATTTGTTTAACTCGAGTATTTCTATCATTTTATTCACATCAGTCAAAGGCAGATTGCATTTAAAATCCCTGCATATATATACGGTAGTCTTTCCTTCAATGCTTTTATACGATTGCATGTATTTTGCTATTTTACCTATTTTACTTGAACCTGATTTAAAGACGGTAACCCTGTTTGGCAAATAAATACTGTTTATAGCATTAATAATTTTACGGGAATCGGCTTTTTCAAGGCAACCGGGTGCGCGTGTTGCGGACCGTCGACAGTTTTTCGGTGGCTGCACAGGCCGCAGCGCTGGCCTCCATCACCGATTGGGGGA
>CAYYBZ010000071.1:0-8243 GCA_964470285.1 uncultured Oligoflexia bacterium | reverse complement strand
AGGAGTGAAATAAAGTGGTTGAAAAGGACCCATTGCATCAAAAAGAGAATTTGGTCCGATGCTAAAAGCCGAAAGGCGGGCTTTAAAGGAGGGAAAACTTCTTAGAGACGGAGCCAGACCGATTTCAAGCTTTGATTCGTCAACATTCACTCCGATACAGGATAAACCTCATCGCTGGATAAATGCCCTTCTTCCCGTCGGTGTCGTAATCGTTGTTACAATTCTTTCACTGTGGATAGACGGAAGATCAAAACTTGAAGCAAATTTTGAAGGAGGTTTTTTCAAAACTTTAGGAGCCATTTTCGGAAAAGGCAACTCTTACCACGCCCTTCTTTACTCTTCAGTTTCAGGGGTAATAATAGCAGGGCTGCTGGCCGTTTCTCAGAAGATTCTTAAGGTTCGGGAAGTGATAGCATCAATGATAGAGGGATTAAAATCCATGCTGATCGCAATTATAATTTTGGTTTTAGCATGGGGCATAAAAATTGTCTGTGACGACTTAAATACCGCAGGATACATCGTAAACCTTACAAAAGGGTTTCTCTCACCCTACCTTCTTCCCACTATCATATTTCTTTCAGCCTGTTTTATTTCTTTTGCCACCGGGACATCTTTCGGAACAATGGGAATTTTGATGCCTCTAACCATACCTTTAGCTTTTAATATAGCTGAAGTTAACGGATTTACCGAATTACAATCTTATAATTTACTCTTAAGCGCAGTTTCATCGGTTTTAGCCGGAGCAATATTCGGCGATCACTGCTCGCCGATTTCAGATACTACAATAATGTCCTCAATGGCATCATCATGCGATCATATAGATCATGTCAGAACTCAGCTGCCCTATGCCCTGCTGGCTGCATTCGCTTCCATAATTATTGGTGACATACCGACCGTACTGGGGCTTTCGCCATGGCTTTCCATAGCTGCCTGTATCCCTGTTTTTTATGGAATAATGTATGTCTTTGGCAAAAAGGTAAGAGATAATCCCTAGCAAAAACAGTTTGTTACACCCTTGTGCGTTTTCGCCTTCATTCTAATCAGCCTATGTGAAATTTTTGCGCAATTTTGCGCAATTAACTGCTCAACACGATAATTCATAAAACCAATATTTCTTTAATTACATGGACTTGTAAATGGAATAGCCCTTGCAAACCTATAGTCCAGTTCCTTAAAAACCATCAAAAATTTAAGAATTTTTAATTAATTTAAAGGAGTAGGGTATGAAAACATCAAAGGTAATTTTGCTAACTGTATTAGTTATTTCATTCATTACAATTTCATGTAAAGGAAGAAATCCGGATCCTCCGACACCTTTCCTAAAGGCACCGTCTAATGTAGTAGCTGAAGCAGGCAATGAAGAGATTACCGTTTCCTGGACTTCAAAAGATCAAAATGCAAGCTATAGAGTTTATTACGGATTAGAAAGCCAGAAATACGACGGAAAAGATTCCGATCTTGGCACTTCACCGATAGAGGTAGCTCAGGCAATAAAGAGTCTGACAATTACAGGACTTGAAAACGGTGCAAAGTATTATATAGTTGTTACTGCTGTTTATGAAGATACGGAAAGCAGCTACTCTGCAGAAGTTTCGGCAATCCCCGAAGATCCAGATAACCCTAATCCTAAAATATCACTGACTCAAAACAGTTTTGATTTTTATTGTGAACCCGGAGGAAGCGAATCTCAAAATCTTACAATTTCCAATTCAGGCGGCGGAGTACTTGAATGGCAGGCCTTAGAAGATGCCACTTGGCTCTCTGTTTCGCCGGAAAGCGGAACCAATCAGACAAATATCACATTAATGGTTAACTGCGCAGGACTCAGCGACGGCTTTGAAGATACAGCTAATGTAGAATTTTCAGCGCCAAAATCACAGCCGACATCAATTCCCGTAAACGTTCATGTTAGCGCCGCAAGCACTCCGGACCTTTCAGTAACCTCTTCCGTAAGCTATGAATGCGAAGCCGGAGCGGTCGAAGAGCTAAAGGGAACATTCTCTGTTCAGAATTCAGGCAACAGCGATCCAATAAGTTTCACAGCAAGCGAAAGCGCAAGCTGGTTAAGAATAAACCCTACAAGCGGAACTACAGATGCCCAGGTTTCGGTTTATGTCGATTGCACAGGGCTCTCAGCACCTTCAAACCGTACAAATCAGGTTACTGTAACAGGTAACGGGGAAACGGAATACGTAACCGTTAATCTTAGTGTAGTAGGAGGAGACGATCCGGACCTCGATGCTCCTGCACAACTTAACTATTCATGTACCGAGGGTGCAATTGAACAGCAAAAAGGCACCTTCGAAGTCACTAATATAGGCAATAGCGATCCAATTAACTTTACATTAAGCGAAAGTGCCTCATGGCTAAGACTTAATCCTGCTTCAGGCGGAACTACAAATGCTACAATACAGGTTTACATAAAGTGCAGCAATCTTGTTTACCCTCAGGAGCCTTCAGCGGATATTACCGTAAATGGTAACGGAGAAACTATCTATGTAACTGTTAATCTGGATGTTGAGCCTCAAGATACTAATCCCAACCTTGAAATTGATAAGGATCAGATAAACTTACAGTGTATTGAGGATACCGGATGGGCCAGCATGACCAACATAGCCGTTACAAATAACGGCACAGGCGGTGGAATAGATTTTACAACCAGTGAAAACGCTTCATGGCTGGAAATAAGCCCTTCAGGCGGAACAACAGATACAACTGTTGCTGTTAGAATAAACTGCGCGGGTTTCACTGCAGGGCAGTCTTACTCTGAAGATGTCGATTTCACCGGATCCGGGCAGACTGAAACGGCTACGGTAAATCTAAGTGTAATAGCCGATGATCCCGATCCCCCTGAAATAGCTTTCTCTCCTGCTTTGAATGACGGTATTTCAGCTACCTGTACACAGAACTCAAGCACATCGGCTTCACTCGTTGTTCTTAACAACGGCGGTTCCGAGCTTTCATGGAATGCAAGCGAATCAGCGGCATGGCTCAACTTAACGCCGGCTTCAGATTATGTAGCCGCAGGAGGTTCGACTACGGTTAACGTCGAGATAAACTGCTCCGGTTTACCTTTAGGGTCGCACAGCGAAAATGTAGTCTTCGTAAACAATGCGGGAGCCGACAAGATTTATCCTATAAGTGTAAATGTTGAAGCCTCAGTAGTCGGAGGACTTACGGCTGTCGGAGGCCTGGGAGTAATAGACGTAAGCTGGGATCATGTATCGGGTGCAACACAGTACAAACTCTATCACAGTCAGTATTCTTTTGATGCCGGTGATCTGAACGAAGTATGGGTACAGAGTGAGCTTGTATCAACAAATTCCTATTCCAAGGGAATGAACGGAAATTCAGAAAGATTTTTCAGAGTAATGGTAAACCAACCCGTTCAAAGTCCTCTTTCACCAATGGCCAGTGCGGTTTCTCTGCCGGGTAACATACTGGATTTCGAACTAATCCCGACTCAAACAACTATAACGGCGGAATTTTATCTCTATAACGGTGCCGATTACTACAAAGTCGAATACAGAATTGAAGGTACGGATGTTTGGAATGCCCAGAACCTTGATCACATAGGAGAGACATGGGCTACCCAGCATCTTCTTGTTAATAGCAATATATATCCTGGAAACACTTATGAAGTCCGAATCACTCCGGGTAATGAGTCAGGTTATGGTAATCCGAGCGGCATTCAGACTATTGATACTCCCACAATGGAACTGCTGCCCCCTAATCCGTTCTCAGTGAGCATGACATACGAAATGAACGGAACCGCCAAAGAATGCTTCTTCACGTGGACATGGAGCCCGGATAACATTGATATGGACCACGTAATCGGATTTAAGTTCTACTTTGAAGGTAACGGCAACGGTTACTGGCATGAGGAAACCCATCCTAACAATGTATTCGAAGCTCAAACCTCTTTCTTCACAAAAGAAGGTAATACCGATACGTTCAGAGGATATGCAAGAGCAATTTACGTGGGAGATTTACTCGGTGATAAGACTGAGACATTAAGCAAAAGCTGCATAAATCATCCATTTTAATTCTGAATGAAAACGTACAGAAAAGGCGATCACTTTAAAGTGATCGCCTTTTTTTATTCTTCGGTTAATTTCTCGTTGGTTGCAACGACATGAGTACAGACAATATCTCCTGTAACGTTATTCATGGTTTCAAACATATCGAGTATCGGATTAACACCCAAAGCCAGGGCAACAATAACCGCCACCTGATTCCCGGTAAGAGACCCCATGAAGAAGCCTGCAAACATTTTTATAATAAGCGGCGTGTTAAGGTACTTTCTAAATATCTTTTTCATAATCATCACCTTTATTTATGGAATTTTAGCACACAGAACAATTATGAATATATAATTTCTTGCTTAATAAGTAACCGTAAGATAATTTTATCTCATACAGAAATGAAATTGAGCGAAAGGAGACAATTATGAAAACCGCCATATCTATTTGTATCTTTTTATCATTCGCGGCACTTGGGTGCGGCAATTTCGGTTTAACCGAGAATAAAACCGGATCAAACGGGGTATGGTACGGATACGCGGTTGACGGAAGAACAGGCGCAAAGCTTAATTTTTTCGGTGAAAATAATAATGACAGAGATGGAAATTCAGCTAATCAGATATGGACTGTCGTAGAAGGGAAAATCAGGATAGCGGATCATTGCGACGGCGGAGACGAGAACTCAAATAACGGTCTCTCATTGAACGGCTGTTTTGTAATAAAAAAACTGCCCACTAACGTTGAATTACCCGTTTTCGCAAAGATGGAAGGCTATCATTCATTTGCAGGAACAATAATGGTAGAGGGTATATCCGACATAAACGATTCGGAAAATATTATCGGCGAACCGGCTTACTACAGAAATTTAAGACTTTTTCCGCAAGGCATTGACTACACTTATACGATAACTACAGAATATAATCTCGCACCCCTGGCGGGAGCCGAAGTTAATTGCATATACCGTTCGCAGGGCGATTTTGATGTGCTGGGGGCGGCCCTGCCTCAAAAGTATGTAACACCCACAAATGATTTCAACCCTATAATCTCGGGGTTATCGGATGAATCCGGATTTTTCGTAATTCCCGGAGGTTCCCTTACCAAAGGCGGGCTCTATGAATGCTTCGCAACCGCCATAGTTGACGGTAATGTAATCTCTAACGCCGCTGGAGAAACTTTTACTGTGGGGGTTGATGATACTAGCGTGCTTGTCGATCTGAATTAGATTCTTTGAGGTTTTAATGTCTCTAAGGGTAACTAAAATGAACTGCCCCAAATGCAGGGGGCGAAAGCTTATTACTATTTCCACAATTCATATGGTAAAGGTCGACTGCTGTAAAAAATGCAGGGGTATATGGTTTGAATCCGAAGAACTCGAAGAGATTTTTACGCTTGCAAAAAAAGACCTTAAGGTTTCAAGAGATTCAATCAGACAGAAATTCAAGTGCCCGAAATGCACTATTCCTCTTTACACATTCCCCTACCCGCATACTTCGGTGATGATCGATATGTGCGCACAGTGCAGCGGTATTTGGCTCGATCATAATGAGCTCACGAAGATACAGGAAGAGAGATTAACACTTTACAAGAAAGGCAGACTGCCTGACGTCTTTGAAGAGGAAATATCAATCCCTGAAGTTGAAGAACCTATTAAACCGGGCAAAATAAAACATAAAGAGATAACGAAAGAGGACGAATTTCCTCCTTTCGAAAAAGAATTTAAACCTGTTTTAAGCAAGGTAAAGGGCCTGAGCGAAGAAGAGATAAAAGATCTTTTTATAGAATGCGCCTATCACGCCTTCCGTTCCATCCCTTAAAAAGTGGTGCATATTGTCCTTATTGTCCTTATTATAGGGGCCAAAATGGGACCATTTGTACTCATCTGGCTCACTTAAGATATTGTTTTTACATGTTTTTCATATGGCACATATATTGCTCTATTTATAGGCGCAAGGAGTGGAACGTATGAAAAAATATGTAGTATTTTTATTTTTATTCTCGATTTTAATACTCGCCATAAACGTTTTTGCAAACGTAAACCTTAAGTATTCGGTTGAAAACCAGCCGGAATGGACGATTCTGGTTTACTTAAACGCCGATAACAATCTGTATCATGCAGGTCTCGGAGATCTTAAGGAAATGGAGGATGTAGGTTCCAGCGATAAGATGAAAATTGTAGTTCAGTTTGACGGGACAGAAAACGGCGATACCAGGAGATATCTGGTTCACAAAGGAAGCTCTATTCCTGTGGATAATCTTGAATCAAAACAGGGCGAAGTAGACATGGGTGACTTTTTTGAACTTGAAGAATTTTTAAAATGGGGAACGGATATGTTCCCTGCAAAAAAATACTTCGCAGTTGTATGGAATCACGGCTCGGGGACTTTAAAATCAGATTCAATAAATCATGTAAACGTTCCTAAGGCAATTTCATTCGATGAATCAAGCGGCAATTTCATTGATACGACACAGCTCGGCCTGGCAATAAGGGCTGCCAGTGACTATCTGGGAAGAAAGATTGATTTGTACGGCTCCGATGCCTGTCTAATGGCCATGCTCGGCGTAAATTATGAGCTTAAGGATTCGGTAGACTACATAGTAGGATCACAGGCAGTAGAACCCGGAAACGGCTGGCCCTACAATGATTTTTTATCAGCTCTTTCATATAATCCTGAAATGACACCCAAACAGGCCGGGATAAAACTTTTAGATTCTTTTGTGGAATCCTATTCTTACGGTTCGCAGGGAAATGATATTGTAACCCTGTCATTGATAGACGCATCAAAGCTAAATCCGTTTATAGAAACACTTAACGATTCTCTTGTAGTATTAAGTTCGATGATGAGTTCATCCGGACAAACAGTTAAAACAAAACTTTCAAATGCCCTGGCCGATACTCAGCATTTCGGCCACAATGCATACACATCTGACGGAAAATACAAAAATTATAAAGATCTAAAGGATTTAATTAAAAAATTAAAAAGCAAATTCGATTCACGGGACGAAATATATTCCTATCTAATTGAAATGGACGAACAGCTTGAAAAAATGGTAGTCAAATCTGTTAAAAAGGGAAATGAGTTCTCCGCTGCCAACGGGCTTTCAGTATGGTTCCCTGACAATGCAGACGGTTTTAAAACATATCTTGACGATTTTCAAAGCGTAAACTTCTCCCAGAATACTTTCTGGGTGGATTTCTTAAGCGATTTTTATGACGTTAAAACTTTTAGCATGTTTGCAGGGATTGATTAACGGTCAAATTTTAAACGACTCTTAGAAAACGTTTATGAAGAAAAAATCCGCACATTGAATGACATCAATGTACGGATTAATTAAGTTAAAAGTTAAGTTTATTATCGTTTCATCGGCTGAGAAAAACCGCCGCCTGCCTGACGCTTTTCAATTCTTGAGTCCTTTGTTTCTTTTTCTTTGCCTTTTTCTTGCTGCGCTTTTTTATCTTTACTTTCTTCAATAAGAGCATTAAACAGCGGCAACAATGTATCCGACAATAAAGACCATGTTGTCCTGTAGCATTTATCTTCCAGCTCAAACACTTTGCTGCTTCCATTACTAATGCCCATGTAAAAAGGTGCATCATAGCAAACCGTTGAAATATATGAGGATGAATCAGGGCACTCAATTTCATCAGAATGAGCCTTTATCAGATCTATCATTTCAGATTTCAACATATTTAAAGAAAAACTTTCATCGTAGTCGAGCTGATATAAAACGAATGATTTATTTTCTTGTGATTCAAAAACAAAAGATCCTTCAGGCCAAATATCACCGCCGCGATGACCGGCCGGACTATCTGCTAATAATCGGGCAGAGAAAAGAACAAATACAGCTATGAGAGTTAATGTAAAACCTAGTTTTTTCATAAGTCCTCCTAAAAACATAATATGACTCAACGTATCACATGAAGTCTTTTTATTCAAGCCATAAAAAGCAAATAAATACAAACTGTTACACAGAGTATTTTTGAATTTACCCTTTTACCTTTAAAAAAGCAGCGTATATTACATAAATCCATGAAAGGAAGCCGTGCACAATGGCCCATAAAATCGATTTATTGGCAGCATATGAAATCACCATGGCCAGAGCCGAACCGAAACTTATCCCCGTTTTGATTACCTTTCCTCCCGAGCTGTGAAAAAAACCCTGATTAGCTCCTTCAGCTGCTCCTCGTTCTTGCCGACATAGGCGATCTCGGGCGCCGTGTAG
>CAYYBZ010000070.1:0-8266 GCA_964470285.1 uncultured Oligoflexia bacterium | reverse complement strand
GCTGATTGTTGAGGCAATGAAAATGGAGAATGAATTAAAATCACCCGCTGAAGGAACCGTTAAAAAAGTAAATGCTATAGAAGGTAAATCGATTGAAGCAAACAGCCCGCTTGTGCTTATTGAGTAGTTTTAAAATGTATGACTAAAAAAGAAAAAAATGATTATCTAAAAGATCTGGGGTTTCCGGGGCAGTTCCCGTACATACGCGGAATTCATCCGACAATGTACCGCGGGAAACCCTGGACAATGAGGCAGTATTCAGGTTACGGATCGGCTAAAGATACCAATGAGAGGTTTAAATACCTTCTCAAACAGGGACAAACGGGTCTGTCGGTAGCTTTCGACCTGCCGACTCAAATGGGTCATGATCCTGATTCAGAGCTCTCAAAAGGCGAGGTCGGTAAAACCGGCGTTTCGATAAGCACACTGGACGATATAAGGACACTTTTTAAAGACATCCCTCTTGATAGAGTTTCCACCTCCATGACAATAAATGCAACTGCTACAACGCTTGTAGCAATGTATATCGCCCTTGCTGAAGAGCAGGGTATTCATAGAAAGAAATTAAGAGGGACAATACAAAACGATATTTTGAAAGAATATATTGCCAGGGGTACTTACATTTATCCACCAAAAGGATCAATGCGTCTTATAGTGGACTCTTTTGCATATCTTTCTAAAGAGGTTCCATTTTGGAACGTAATTAGCATTTCCGGCTATCATATACGTGAAGCCGGTTCAAGTGCCGCTCAGGAAGTTGCATTTACGCTTGCAAACGGGAAAGAATATGTAAGCGCCGCAGTCAAGGCGGGTTTATCGGTTGATGAATTCGCACCCAAACTTTCATTCTTTTTTAATTCACATAATAATTTTTTAGAAGAGATTGCAAAATTCCGCGCGGCCAGAAGAATATGGGCAAGAATAATGAAAGATGAGTTTAAGGCTGAAAATCCAAAATCATGTCTTTTAAGATTCCACACACAAACCGGCGGTTCAACGTTAACCCAGGAACAGCCTCATAACAATATTGTCAGAGTAACACTGCAGGCATTGGCTTCGGTCCTGGGAGGAACGCAGTCTCTTCATACAAATTCTTATGATGAAGCGGTTTGCTTACCTACTGAAGAGGCGGTAAGGGTTGCTCTGAGAACTCAGCAGATAATTGCGGATGAATCGGGAGCGATTAATACAATTGATCCGTTAGCCGGTTCCTATCATATTGAGAAAGAAACGAAAAGAATTGAAAAAGAGGTGAACGATTACTTTAAAAGAATTGAAGAAATGGGAGGCGCCGTAAGAGCAATTGAAGAAAAGTTTTTTCAAAGGGAAATAGAGGAAGCTGCGTACACTTATCAAAAAGGTATTGAGCGTGAAGAATTGAAAGTAATCGGAGTTAACTGCTATAAGATGAAAGAAAAACCTCTGGATAATATTCTGAAACCGGACCCGAATGTTCAAAAAGAGCAGATTCAAAAAATTAAAATCTTAAAGAAGAAAAGGGATAATAAAAAAGTTAATAATCTCTTGAAAGAACTTGAACAGGCGGCAAAATCTGATAACAACCTATTGCCCTTTATACTTGAATGTGTAAAGGCTCAGGCTACTCTGGGTGAAATTTCATGCATTTTCAGAAAAGTTTTCGGAGAATATAAGGACTGATGGCCGGGCTTTACCTACCTTAAGTTTGTCAGATGTATTATTTTCTCCCCTTTTAGTGAGTTCATGCTTCTATATTGCAAGTTCTATACCCCATTCATATTTATAACTATCTGAATATATTGCTTAAAAGCTGGTATTTCGCTGAAAAAATGAGCCCCGGTTAACGCAACGTATCTAAAGTTACGCTTTTGCAAAAAACGCTTTAACATGCAGATATTAAAGAATAAAAGTGTAACCTTTTATATACTTTAATACGCAAAAAAGGTAAGTGGTGAGAGGGTGTAACTAATATAAATTATTGAGGAAAACTATCTTTTCAAATCTAACATATTCTTTTGGGTCCAGTGTGTCCGGATCAATTTTACAATATTCAACGGGTTGTCCTCCACCCGGGTCAATATCGTCAAAATCGCCTAAGTAGGCGGGATCGGGAAGAGAAGCTAAAACAAACTTTACTGCTGTGGGAGGGGATAAAACGGCTCCAGCCGTTTCCTGACATCTTTCTTCAGGGCTCGTACCTGAAGGATCGGAGGCCTCGCATTTTCTACCGTCCTGGCATTCGCATTCTGAATTGGCAGACGCATCCCAGAAAATAAATCTGGCGCAAGAATTGGAAGCTAAGTGTAAATCTTCAACGGTGTTTTGTGCAAGATTAAAAAATCTTTTCGTGAAAGTAGTGCCGTTCATAAAAAACATTTCACAAAAGCAGTTCGCGCCTTGATCGGTATCTGGCGCCGCCAAAGGGCAGGACGGATCATGTGAAAGTGCAAGACATGCAGAATCACTGTTATAGTATGAAAAACCAAAATAGCTTAACTCAGGTCCCGACATGGCTCTGCGACTATTTGGATCTCTGAGTTTATAACGCGGTTCTCCTGAAGCGTCAAACTCGTCAGCAGGATTATAGCCTACCAGTTTAAGATCGGTTAAAACAGAGCGGAAAGCCCTGTAAACATTACTTTCTAAAGCGGACAGTCTGACGGCATCAGTCATCTCTTCTGTTCCCTGTATGAAGAACTGAAATACGCCGATAACTACGATAGCTGAAAGAACTAAAGCCACCATCAATTGGATAAGACTGAACGCATTTTCTTTTCTTTTCATAATCAAATGAAATTTTACTAAACAAATAGTTTTTAGGCCAGATAGTTTTTTAAATAAGTATAAGGTAATGCCGGATCAAAGGGGTCCGGCATTACCTACATAGTTTTTATCTAACTAATTAAGGTTAGGATTTGACGGAGAGTTTGTTGCATCCTGTCCTTTCCCGAGCGGTTGATAAGGATTATCATTATAGTCAGAGGGTGTTCCTTCAGGGATGAAAGGATCAATCTCGTTGTCAGGATCAGTTTCAGGATATTCTTCAATATCCGAGGAATCAGCTATGGCGGCATCCCAGCTAAGTCCGTTTTGAACTATAGCTTCAAGATCAGCTCTATCTATCATGTTGATGTGTTTCTTTCCGACAAACACGGCTACGTCTGAATCATCTATATTCTCACCCATTTCATAGAAGTAAGATCTGAATGTTGCCGGATTATAGTACATCATTGCCAGATTATGCCAGTTGTTAAGCGTAACATCACCTGCTTTGGGCGGAAAATCCTTGGCTCTAAACATTGTTACTACTGATTGATGTCTGGTAATGTAGTTGCCTCCCCAGCTTTCAAGTAAGGCATGTCCTTCACCGTTTAACGAAGCGTAATTCTGAGTTACTGCACTGGCAGGTAACGGGCCCATTGTGGCAGGCTGACTTGGATCCCATCCCTGTCCGGGGGCTCCGGACTGGGTGTCCCATGAATTTGAAAGAATCATTTCCGAATCGGAAGCCAGTACAACAGGCTCCATGTTGGTATTTAAATCACCCTGTATCATTAAAGTTCTGTTAGTTGTCAACTGATATCCGGAGCTTGGGGCCAGATTTCCGTTTTTAACTCTTACCGCATGCATTGTTCCTATCTGAGTCCTGTCGCATGTATATGCCGGATCGGATTGAGCGCCTAAGCAGCTCTGCCCGGCGTCGTCAAAGCATACAGGTGTCCATGTAGAATCAGCTTTATCCGGTCTGCAACCGGGAACGGGAAACTGAACCTGCCCTGACGGATCGTTGTAGCTGCCTACATAAATGTGATGGATATTGGCAAATTCAGGAAAAACTGCCGAGTTATCCCTTAAGCTTTTAAATACTCCCAAATCAAGGGTTGTAACATCCGCCACTCTTCCGTCATGAGGCATAAAATATTTTGAGCTTTCAACCGTAAAAAGACCAAGTGTATCTTTGAGTCTTGAGGTGGATAAATTACCCGTAGTTATTTCATTTCCGAATTCATCTACGGATTTGCCGTCCATAATCCTTAAATGTGCGCCGTACCAGCGTTTATGAAGCTGGTCCTGTTCAGTATCGTCAGACGTGTACGGTTCTATAACTCTGTGAGGGTCGTTTTCACCGGTGGAAGGATCATAAAGAGCTTCGGCCCACCAGGGTTTTATGGGAGCAATATCAGTAACAAGTCTGTTTCTGAAATCCGGATTATCCGCATCAATTTTTACATTGTATGCTGTAAAGTTGTTTATCGGGTTTGTGTATTTATAGCAGTCGGCTTCGGGATCTTCCTGACAGACAGAAATATCGTTTCTGGGAGGCGTGCTTTCAAGATAACATCCTTCAGTATAAGCTTCATTTATGCAAAAACGCACCGTCTCATAAGGGGTAGTCATTACATAACCCTTATGATAGTAATTATAGTTCCATCCCGAATCCAGGTTTGCAATTCTGAACATGCTGTAAACATGGCCCGAAGTCGAAGCGGCAATTTGCAGCGGATTTGCTCTATTTTCAGGTGAAAAATATACTCCGCCGTAACCCCCAACTAAAAGACCCGTATTTGAATGGAGCTTTCCTTCGGCAATAAAGCTTCTTCCCGGTGTCCACTGCATAGGAAACTGTGATAAGTGAAGCCAGTTGTACGCAGAAACGCTGTAAAGGCTTATGTATGAATTTGCAACCTTGACTACTCCCCCGCAGTTTGTCTCGACGGTAAAATGGTATATCTTTTTTTCAGTGGCGTTACCCTGCTGCTCCGGAGGAAAATGTTTGTTAAAAGGAACTGAAAATTTTGTTGCACTCTGATCCGGGTTATGAAACTGTACATTGAATGTACAATCTGAATCAGGAATATCCATAGATGACGCAATACTATTTAATTTGGCTTCAGATACTTCAACTCCCGAAACCTGTCTTGCAGCATCTCTAAGTGCAAGAAAAACTCTTTGCGCGGCACTTCTTGCAGTTTCTTCAACAACCGATTCGGAACGGTTTGTTCCGCTTCTTTTTACCTCATTGCTTGAGGCAACTAAAAGTGCCCCGGCAACAAGACCGAAGGTAACGGCTGCGGCAACAGCAAAGTAAAGAGCCGAACCCTTTTGAGATTTAATTAATTTAAACATTTGTATGACCCTCCAAAAAAATATGTGAAATATCAAAAATCACTGTTTTTTAACGTTTCAAGTGTCTTACTTGTGCAATCGTTATGCCATATTTAAGTATCTGTAATTAAACAATAAAATATGACGCACACAAAAAAATTTAGATTTGTAATGAAAGAAATCGATTTTAAGAGAGTTATTTGCTTAGGTAATTAGTCAAACTTGAACTAACTCATTGAAATAAAATAATTTAATCGTTTTGAATAGATTTCTCAAAATGTAACATTTGTTAACTAGATTGTTACACATAGAAAATTATTTTGTCAAAGACATAACATTTTGATAATTTAGGGTATTATGACTTTCCAGTGAATTGTTCACATGTGGATGTAACCAAACAGTACTGCTTGGTAACTTTTGTTACCAAACAACGTAAATCAATATTTATAAATCTACCTGTCTATGTCCGAATCTGGATCTGTTTTCCTTACTGTAAAGGCCAGGTGATAATAAGTTTGAAGTTATGTTTCCATAAAAACTTTTTAATTAATGATGGTTATAATTCTTCATTTTTTCTCGATGAAATAGGCGATAACGGTGGTTAATGCATAAAAAACATATAGAGGAATCATGGTAAGAAGCATGCTGATGGGGTCGGCGGGAGTTAGAACAGCCGAAACAATTGCTATGGCGATTATTATGTATCTCCATTTTGAAAGAAGGGTTTTATGGCTTAAAACTTTTAAGCGAACAAGGAAAAGAACTATTAAGGGAACTTCGAATATGATTCCGAAAACCAAAATAAGCCCAAGCGAAACCTTTAGATAGTCGCTGACCTTTATTGCCGGCTGAATTGTTTCAGTCGAAAAGCTTATAAAGAATTTGTAAATAATCGGAAAAATGAAGTAGTAACCGAAAAGAGCACCGCCTGTAAAAAATATGAATCCTAAAATTGCAAAAGGAATGGCGAGGCCTTTTTCATTTTTGTAAAGTGCGGGCGCAATAAATTTCCATAGTTCATAGAAAATATAAGGAGATGCTGCAAAAATTCCCGCAACAAATGCAATTTTTAAATAAGCAAAAAAGGGTTCAAAAGGATTTGTGAATATAAGATGCGGCGGTTTCCCGAGAACGGATTTATATGCCTCGTTAAAAGGAATCAGCAATATGTCGTAAAGTAACTCCGAAAATCCATAGGCTAATACAAAGCCCACCATAACGGCAAGTATCGATTTAAAGAGGCATTTTCTTAGTTCCTCAAGATGATCGAAAAAGCTCATCGATTTTTGGGTATCTTCACTCATTCTTTTTGTAATACTCTTCGTATTTTTTATCTTCTTCACTGAAGGTGAGATTTTTTCTGGGGGCCGAATCCTGAATATCGGGCTTTTCCTCGGAGCGGATATTTTTTTCAATCTCTTCTTTAAAATCGTCTGAGATTCTCCTGGCTTTTCCTAAAAAACGGCCTATTGTTTTTGCAACTTCGGGTATTTTGCCCGGGCCGAGTAAAAGAAGAGCAAGTACCAGAATTATCAGAATTTCGAAGGTTCCTATGTTAAACATACAGTGGTACTCTACCAGAAAAGATAATTTGTAACAAAAGACTTGATAGTCGATCTGTCACCGATCATCCGTTTAGGCTCTTGCAGATCTTCTCTTGGGCCCTGCCGGGCGGCCTCTTTTGGGCTTGCTTTTTGTTTTTGTACTTTTTGTTTTGGTCTGCGCGGTTTTTGATTTACGTTTACCGGTTGCCTGGGAAATTTGCCTGTCTAACAGTTTGGAAAGTGACTCACTTTTGGAATCTTTTCTAAGTTCTTTCAATATGCAAAAAGATTTATTTGAGGCCGAATTTTGAACCTCACCCAATGAGTTAATAGCGATTATCGGTATTGATCGGTATTTGTTAAGAATCTTCTGATTTACAAAGCTGATTGTCCCGCGTGCGTCTGCAAAACGGAATTTAGGTTCGTAAGTCGATCCGTATGAGTCGTCGGATGCGAAAAGTTTTTGAAAACCGTCAATGGATCTTTTGATGTGAAGAATAGACATGGCAAGCTTGTTCTGATGAATGCCGAATTCTTCTTCCTGAGGATGATATTCGATAAATCTTAAGTGAAGATTACGTGTTTTCGTCATCATGGCAAAATCGATTAATTCATCGGAATTAATATCACTCATTACCAGTATGTTGACTATAAGCTCGGGGAACTTTAACCTCTGGGCCTTATCCAGTCCGTCCAAAACCCGGTAAAGATTATCCCTGCCCGTGATTTTCTGATACTTAAGAAAGTTTAAGGAAGTAATGGTGACTTCCAGTTTTTTAAGACCTGCTTTTCTTAAGGCATCTGCGTGGTTTTTTAGAAATGTACCGTTTGTTTTTAAGCATAGATCCTTAACGCTTTTAACTGAGGAAATGGACTTAACAAATGATGCCGCATCCTTTCTTAAAAGCGGTTCGCAGCCGGAAATTTCGATATGGGTTAAGCCTTTATCGGACAGTGTTCTTACAAACTTGACTGCATCAGATGGACTTATGGCCCATTTGACTCCGGTTTTATAATTATCGTAGCCCAGTGATTTACAGAAAAAACAGTTAAGGTTGCATTCGCCGGTGATTGAGATTCTAACCTTTGGAAAATTTGATGTGTCGTACCAATTTCCTGTAGCTGCCGCCATAAGTATCGACCTCGCGAGTGAATTTAAATTACCGTTAAGGTTGAATTTTTACCGGTTTGTGCAAAATCTGACATCTAACTATAAAAAAAAGCCCATTTTGTCAATGCTAATAAGATAAGTATTTGATTTAATGGTATTATTAAACAGCTCATGCCGCCAAATGTTACAATGTAGGCAGGTATGGAGTAGAAAATTAAGTTACTTGAAATTACTGACTTTCTATAAAGAAATTTTTAAGCTGGGAGTCGATTTCCTTATCGTCAATTTCTGTCGGTTGTGTACCGTCGAGAAATGCCTCAAAAACTCCTGTTTGCATTTTATCAGAGGCGAGCTTTCCGGTTTTTGGATCTATCTGTACAAATACAATGCCTTCTGGAACAGGAAAATCACGTGAGGGAATATCTTTGCAGGCCTCCATCATAAAATTTAACCATATCGGCGATGCGGCGCTGCCGCCTACTTCGCCTCTTCCTAAAGGTTTCTTTTCGTCATATCCTACCCATAC
>CAYYBZ010000069.1:0-8308 GCA_964470285.1 uncultured Oligoflexia bacterium | reverse complement strand
TTGCTTATTTTCCTAAGCTCATCAAGCTCACTGTTAAAACCTTCCCTTATAAATCCGCCGTCTTTTAAAGACAATGCAGGATCATCCTTTAAAGAATTTTCAATAGACGAAACAACGTTTTTCATCTCGTCCAAATTGTTTTCAATTCTTGTTATAAATGGCGTTTTAAATGAACTGAGAATATTTTTAAACTCCGGTATAAGCCTTAAAGTGTCTTTAAGGGCCACCATATCCCTGGCATTTGCCCTTGCCATTGCAATTCTCGAACTTAATCTTTGAATGTCATGAACATTGGAAAAAAGATCTCTTATAGTGGCCAGTTTTCCTTTATTCCCGATCAACTCCTCAATTCCGTCCTGAGTTTTAAATATTTTTTCTTTTTTCAAAAGCGGATATAAAAGCCAGGACTTTAAAACTCTTCCTCCCATAGGGGTTATTGTCTTATCGATAATTGAGAAAAGAGATTTACCCTCATTTCCGGATTCCAACCCTTCAATCAACTCTAAATTTTTGATAGTTGAAGAATCAAGGACCATATAATCGTGAACGCTGTATAAATGTGGCTTGGATATGTGAGAAAGGGCTGTTTTCTGTGTTAGCTGTGCATAATGAACGAGAGCTGCACAGGCAGAGATGGCCGCTTTGTTCTTTTCAAGTCCTATGCTCTCAAGAGAAGTAAGTTTAAAATGCTTTTTCAGGATTTCTGAAGAGTCTTCGAGTACCCAGTCATCAATTGTGTTCTCAAGTATACATCCAGAATCATGCAGAATAGCCTTTATGGCATTTTCTTCCAACGGCTCTAAAACCGGAAGCATTGCCTCTTTCGGTTTAATTCTTGTAATTTCCGAGGCCATTTCTTTTATGGAATTCACTTCTGCCGTTGCAAAGGCTCCGGTAGAAATATCAAGATAGGCAAGCCCCCATAAATTGTGCCTTTTAGAAATTCCCATAATAAAATTGTTGGTTTTGGCGGTTAAATTATCCCCGTCTGTTATAAGCCCCGGAGTAATTACCTGAACAACTTCTCTTTTGACTATGGTTTTTGCAAGTTTTGGGTCTTCGACCTGTTCGCAGATTGCAACCTTAAAGCCGTTTGAGATAAGTTCATCGATATAGCCCTGGGCTGAGTGATGGGGAACTCCGCAAAGTGGCACAGAATCTTCCTTTCCCTTGTTCCTTGAAGTAAGCGCAATGTTTAAAACCTTTGAGGCGACTTTTGCATCATCAAAAAACATTTCATAAAAATCGCCCAGTCTAAAGAAAAGAATAGCATCGGAGTGCTTTTCCTTGATCTCGAGATATTGCCTTATCATCGGTGTGTTTAATCGAGTGCTCATAAACTAATGTACGGTTCCGTCCCTGTCGTCGTCGTAGAAATCTTCCATATCGTTCATTTTATCCTTAACAATATACAGTTGCTGGCCCCTTTTCTTCCTGGATTTTCCTGAAAATAAACTCTTTAAGGTCATAAGTCTCAATATTTTAAGGTAATACCCGAACCACAGCAGTCCTGCAATAACCCCGCCGACATGAGCTGAATGGCTGACTCCGGACTGCTCAGTAGACATCAATGCAAAAACTTCAATCAGACACGTGCCAAGCACTACCCATTTTGCTTTAACAGGTATCACAAACCACAGATATATTTTTCTATTCGGGAAAAGAATGGCGTAGGCCAGGAATATTCCGAATATTCCTCCGGATGCTCCGATTATAGGAATAGTACTTTTTAAATCAATCAGGAATGCAAAAAGCCCGGCTCCTATTCCTGTCAAAAAATAGTATCTTACGAAATGTTTTTTACCGAAATTTCTTTCTATATCGCAGCCGAACCACCACAGGAAAAGCAAATTGAAAAATATATGCCAGAAATCGATGTGAATGAACATGTAAGAGATGAACTGCCATAAATATCGTTTTTCAATAATGGCTGAAGGAATAAGCCCCAGATAGGCCAAAAGACCCGTAGAATCCTTGGCCAATATCATAAAAACATAAACAAGGGCATTGATAATAATAAGCTGGGTTACAACCGGGGTCAATTTTCCCCCGAAACTTAATCTGTAAACAGGCCTGGATTGCATTGCGTAATTTTTATATTATAAAAGGACGGCCTTAACAACCTAAAAATTTTCTCAAAGGCTCAGCTGTTTTTTTTATTACTGACGAACTTATCTTTAGGTATGGGGATTTTAAGCTTAGCGATGGATTCAAGAAGAACATTTATGTCTATGGGTTTGTCAAAATATCTGTAAGCTCCCAGCCTTTTAGCTTCGCTCTGGACCTTCTCCGAACCGTAGGCTGTCATTATGATTACGGGAGTCTTAGGGTTTTTCTTCTTAACCTGCTCAAGTATTTCAAGACCTTCTTCACCGTGAGTTCCGGATAATCTAATATCGGTAATGATAAGATCGAAGTTATAATTTGAAAGCGCCTTCTCTGCCCACTCGGATTTGTTGCAGGTTATAACCTCTACGCCTTCTGTTTTCAGCGCATAGGCCAGACTTAAAAGTATTGTCTTTTCATCATCGACAATAAGTATTTTTTTAGACTGTTCCGGCATTACTTTTTTTGCTCTTTGAATCATAACAAAAAACCAACGGCAGGATTCACTTTTAAACCATATTATAATAAAATTCAAGCCTTAACGCCTTAATCAAATCAACACAGACAAATAATCTTTTAATCCCCTACAGTTAACCCGTTTCAAGTAATGTTAAACATACGCTTGTTTTCTTTTTTAGACTATTTTAGACTATCGTCCGTAAGCCGGAACATGATTTTTCCAAATCCGCTAATTGTATTAACAATAACTTTTTTACCTGATAATATTGGTTTTTATTTTGTATTTGATATAAAAATTCACTTTATATCTGATTTGTAGGAGTCTTAATTGATAAAAGGTAAAAGAATATTTATAACCGGAGGCGCCGGATTTATAGGATCTCATTTAGCAAAGGTCTTAATAGATAATGAAAACGAGGTTGTTATCTTTGACAATTTTCATCGGGATGCAATTAGCAATATTCCGATTGCCGACCACAAGAATATACATATAGAAAAAGGCGACGTACTTGATTATTCACATATGAAGAAAGCCATGGCGGGCTGCGATATGGTTGTTCATTTAGCGAGCATCGCAGGAGTCGACACTGTTATGAAGCTGCCGGTTTTAACAATGAAAACAGCAATTCTCGGCACATTTAATGCCCTGGAAGCTTCCCTAACCCTTAACAAATGTCAGAGATTTATTGACGTTTCAACGTCAGAGGTTTTCGGAGTATATTCCTATAAAATCTCGGAAGGCGGATCAACGACCCTGGGAGCTGTAGGCGAGGCCAGATGGACATATGCAGTTAGCAAGCTGGCAACCGAGCATATGGCACATAACTATCACAAGGAAACCGGGCTCCCGGCAATCTCTGTCAGGCCCTTTAACGTATTCGGACCCAATCAGGTGGGCAAAGGCGCGATACATGAATTCGTAGTAAGGGCCTTAAAAGACAAAGATATAGAAATCCACAATGACGGAGATCAGATAAGATCATGGTGCTATATTGATGATTTTATAGTAGGGCTTCTTCTGTGTATGGAAGAGGAAAATGCAATCGGTCACAGCTTTAATATAGGCAACCCAAAAAACACTCTTACCATATATTCGTTAGCAAAAGAAATTGTAAGACTTTCGGGTTCAAAATCTGATCTAAGACATAAAAAATGGGATTATGCTGATGTGGAGCTTAGGGTCCCTAACATTGAAAAAGCAAGAGAAATTCTCGGTTATGCGCCGGAATATGATATGGAAACAGGATTGATAGAAACTATAAAGTGGTATAAATCTCAAATGAAATGAATGGCTCTATGAAAATTCTTTCAATAACCCTGATCTTAACTGCACTCATTATTTCTCAAGGCGTTTTGGCCCAGAATGAGACTAAAAAAAGCGATGTTATTCTCTCCTTCGGTCAGAGTGAAATTTTGAGATCGAATAAAGCAATATCCCGAAAAGAAGCCCTCAAAGAATGCTTAACCGATGCTCTAAGACAGTTTGTCGCTCAGAACACATCAAAAAGAATATTTGAACTTAATTACGGCGTACTTAAAAATAAGATTTACGATAATTACAGTATTTATCTGAAAAACTACAGAATTAAGGAAGAGGACTCTAACGAAGGTTTTTATAAAATAACAGCGGAAGTAAAACTAAAAACGGATTTAATTGCTCAAAAGCTAAAAAACCTCGGCCTGACCGTCACTTCTACTAAAAAACCCAAATTGCTCTTTCTTATCTCGGACAGTGTTTCGTCTGTGAATGAGGTAAATACACAAAGCTGGTGGCTTTCCGAAGACGGCAAAACCACATTAAAGGATACGCCCTTAAGCCTTAAACTGGAAAACCGGCTTAAGGCAATGGATTTCGAGCTTGTAAAAAGAGCTTCATTTATTTCAAAAATGCAGTCCTATCAGATATCACTAAAAAAGAACATACTTAAGGGTGATATAGAGGCGATAAAGAATATGCATCTGGGTGATGTTCTCATAATAGGGACATCAAGGCTGGATAAAAAAATCAAAAGCAAAAAATCTCAAACGGCAACCGCACATCTTTCGGTCAAGGTTGTAAATCTTAACGACACAACATCCTTATCCAATATCAAAAAATCATTTAATGTGGCCTGGGCAGTTAAAAAATCACGCAATATGGGCGAAAAGATAACCGAGCATGAAGCAATACGTTCTTTCGTCGATGAGTTCGCCGGAGATCTCGTTGAATCTTTTCTTCCAAAATGGCAGCTTTCGCAGGCAGACATCAAGACGGTCGATATTGACCTTGAAGGGCTGTATTCTTACAACGACTATCAAACAGTCAAAGAGGCCATCCATAAATTCAATACGATCATCCCCTCAATACTCGAATACTCTATGCGTAAAGGCCTTTTCAGGTGGAAGGTGGAACTAAACGGAAATCCGGAACAATTGTTTAACATGCTCGAACTTATAAAAATAAAAGATAAAAACTTAAGCGTTACGGCAGATTCACAAAATCATATTGTTCTGAGGATTAAATGAACTACGCAAATCTTCTCACATCTTTAAGGCTTATAAGCTTAATCCCGATGGTAATATTTTTCTTTAAGGGCGCCTATTCAATAACACTTGCCCTGATAGGCTTTGCCTGTTTAACCGATATAGCTGACGGATACGTTGCAAGGAAGTTCAATCAGAAAACAAGAGTCGGGGCATTTTTAGACCCCATGACGGATAAAATTATGATTTTCACGGGGAATACTCTTTTACTGGTAAAAGCTGTAATTCCTCCCTGGTACTTCATTCTAATCGCAGTCAGGGATGTCGGCCTATTTACAGCCGCTCTTATTCTTCATCAGAAAAATGCCAGATGGAATCCAAAACCCAATATTTTCGGAAGAGCGGCAGCGCTAATGCAGGGATTGATCATTTTTCTTGGAATTTTTCATCTGGCTTTTTTCAATCTTAAGGCTTATATTTCAATTGCAATTATTATATGCGCTATCTTTACTGCAATTTCATTTGTTTCGTACTTTATTAACTTTTTATCACTAATGAAAAACAAGGATGTTAAAAATGCTGGCTGATTTTAGTATAGCACCGGTTGACAAGGGAGGCGGTAATTTGAGCGAATATGTTGCCAAAGTTCTTGAAATAGTTAATGATTCCGGCTTAGAACATCAAACGCACGCCATGGGTACTCTTATAGAGGGTGACACCGAAGATGTATTTGATTTGATCAAAAAGTGTCATATGCGTATGCTGGAGTATAGTGATCGGGTTTATACTGTAATTAAAATTGACGATAGAAAACATTCTAAAGGCAGGCTTAAAGGTAAGGTTGAGTCTGTTAAAAAACATTTAAAATAAATTCCTTCAAACCGGAGGCAGTAATGTTTGGATTAGGTTGGGCTGAAATCTTAATAATTCTTATAATACTTCTGCTTGTGTTCGGAGCATCCAGGATTCCACAGCTTGGAGAAAGCCTGGGTAAAGGCATAAAGAATTTTCAAAAAGCCGTAAAGGGAAATTCAAACAAATCCGAAGACGACAAACAGGACAGCACAGAGAACAAAAGCTCCTAATCTTTTTCAATCAATACCGATTTTGCTCTTTCCACTATTGAAGTATCCAGATTCGACTGCTTTATAATAAATTTCAAATCCTTTTTTAAAAGAAAATTACACAGATTAAGTGAAATATCTATCGGTGTGTTGTTGTTAAAAACTAAGGCTTTTTTAATTCTGTATCTTGAAATCCACTTATTACTCTTAAAAATTACTTCCAGAACTTCCCGCGGCGAAGCTTTGTTGGATGCCACCTTAATAACGTCCTCTTCGGTCAGTTTGGGATTTAACAGAATATTCTCGATTACGACGGGATCGTTATCAAAAAGTAAAAACTCCAGCTGATCATAATCTTTTTGTCTGGCTAGGGCCTTTTTCTCTCCGAGCGTAAGATGCTTGAGTTTTGCGGACAGAGGTGATGTCTGTGCTTCAATATCAGATTTTCTCCTTACGGTACTTCCCTTAAGAAAATCCGTTACCATATCAAAACCCTGCTGTTTGGAATAGTCATATACGGCAACTATTTCGTCATATCCTATAATAGAAATAATATCCCTGTTTCTGATAAGAGAAATATAAACCATTCTATGTTTTGGTTTTGCCTCAGCGTTACCCTTAAGTATTTCATGCAGGATATAAGATATTTCTTTAAAACCGTATTTTACGATTCTTTCACTGAAGCGGTGGGCACGCATGGTAATATCCTGTATGCTTGCAATTTCGGAAATAAAACTTTGGATTATTTTACGGTAATCATCCATTGATGATATTAATTCTAAAAGACTCTACCGCCTCTTCGGGCTTTTTGAAAATAAGGGTGAAAGGTAATTTTTTATACGACTCAAGGTTCACAACTTTATCTTCCGTATAAAGCGGCTCAAAAGAATCGGAAACAGACAGTTCGTGAATCGACATTTTTGACAGATTTACACAACAGGGAAACTTTTCCTTCATTATAAACCGTCTTTCTTTAGAATAAAGTTCGGCTTCAAGAACAACTTTACCGACGTTTTCTGCTGTGTTGTTAAAAATCCAGCCGGATATTGTATATAGATCTTCTCCGGATACTGTCTGAATGTTTTCGGAGGATATATCCGTAACCAGGAAATCTCCGCTCATTGTATGCGAAACTTTTGATTGCAGGAGTTCCAAATTTTTAAAATTAATATTAATACCTGCCGCAATAAATCCCGAAAAGGCGGCTATAAAAACAACAAGCGGGTATAAAAGATAAATCCATTTACCGGGAATCCATTCTTTTTTCTGAACCCTTGTTTTACCTGAAAGCCCCGCTATGGGAATTTTCTTTAGCTGAATTTTGGCTACTGCTTTACCGTTTTCCGAAACTTCTCTATATGTGACGGATTTATTATTTACATCTTCTTCGGACATTTCGCTTTCAGGTAAAGCCTGAGTATTTGCCATGGTTTCGGCCTTTATCAATTCTTCAGATACTTCCTCTTTTAATTTTTGATGAGTGTCTCCTTGAGCAGGTTTAGCCTGCTCTTCTATCTGATCCTGAGTATTACCTGTTATAGCAATGGAATCGTCGGAGCCTTGTATATTGCCTTCACTATCGAGGCCGAAATCGGAATCACTGAATGAAAAATCCTCCTCTTCGCCTGAAGCAGATACATCCGAAGCACTTAATTCTTCCTCTATATTTTTTGTTATTGAATCTATGCCGGATTTTTCAGCCTCCTCCGGGCCGGTTTTATTATTCTCGGGAAATGCATTTTTACCCTTATGCGCAACAAAAATCTGTTCGCATTTGGCACAACGCGCCTTTATTTCATCCTTTTTGGCCTTGGAGTCAGGTATTCTGAATTTAGCCTTACAATGTGTGCATTGAATTATCATTGTTTTTCTTTATTCTTACAGCTATAAACATTATATCCCTTTTTAAAATTTCTTAGAAGCTCTTTAAAACCTTTAACTTAAATGATTTATATTATACATTTGTTAATATAGAATATTATTTAGCAATTATGATTAAAAAATTAATACTACTTATAACGGTTTTACTGTTTTTATCGTCGGAAGTTTATGGCGCAGCGCAAAAGCTTTACGGCTATTCGCCCGAATCCCTTTATTTAAGTTCATACAGATTTATTACTCTTGATAAAGGTTATGAAGTTACAAAAGAGAACCCCGAAATCGGCCTAATGATATTCACATACAATGAAGGATCCAGCCTTGATAAAAAGGCAAGT